>JAQGNC010000519.1 GCA_028292065.1 Betaproteobacteria bacterium | reverse complement strand
CCTGCGGGCGGTGAACAATGCGGAAGGAAACCAAGGTTTCCCTCCGCGCCTCCTTTCGTTCAAACCCACCCCCACCCTGTCCCTCCCCCTGAAGGGGAGGGAACCCTCATCCCGAGAGCGATAGCTCTCCCCCTTCCTTCTAAACCCCACCCCAACCTTCGCCCTGAGGGGGAACGAGAGTGATGCCCGGCGGGCATAGCAAAACGTCCCCTCCCCTCTAGGGGGTTAGGGTAGGGGTGGTTTGAACCACCGCATGCAGCGCTAGCTACCCGAGCGCGTTGCCGTGAATTTCCCACCCGCAACCGTCCCTTCGATCTTGTCGCCAGCGACACGTCCGGTGTACTCGCGCCCGTCGATGGCGAACGTGATCGTGTCGCCGCGCAGCTTGCCGCTGGAGAACTGGGCGACTTTGCCGTCGACTTTCGCGCTGCCGCCGATGTTCTGGTACTGCTGGGTGAAAGTGGCCTCGGCGTTGCGGCCGCCGCCGTCGAGCTTCCAGGTGCCTGCGACTTTGGCCGGGACGATCCACAGGTAGGCGGTGCGGCCTTCCGACGAGTCGACCTGATCCGGCTGCCAGTCGTCCATCGTGAACGCGTGCGAGACGACGCGAGTGCCCGGTTTCAAGTTGAGGATGGTCGGGCGCAGCTTCAGGTTGAGCGAAGGCAGCAGGTACATCGTCAGCACCGTCGCCTTGCTGAAATCGGTCTGGAAGATGTCGGCTTTCATGAACTGGGCTTTGCCCGCGACGCCTTCTTTCTCGGCCGCGCGCTTGGCGAGCTCGACCATGTCGGGGTTGTACTCGATGCCGAGCGCGGTCGCGCCGAATTTCTTCGCCGCGGTGATGACCGTGCGGCCGTCACCCGAGCCGAGGTCGATCACGTAATCGGTCGGCTTCACCTGAGCCATCGTCAGCATGCGCTCGACGAGCGACTGCGGCGTCGGGACCCAGATGACGTCCTTGCCTTCCTGCCCGACCGAAGGCGTGTACTCCTTCGCCGCCGCAGCCGTGGTCTGCGCGGCAGCGGTGCCACTGAGCGCGATTGCGGAAGACAACAGAGTCAAAGCCACGACCGACGCAGCGCGCCAATTCGAGTGCATATCCTTCTCCCGTGTGAGCTTGATCGAAGCCGCGGGAACCCGCGGCGGACGAGTGATTATGCCTCAGTGCGTGAGGCGTGAGGCGTGACGCGGCAAGGCGTGAGGCGTGAGGCGGCGAACGCGTGACGCGTGAGGCGTGAGGCGTGAGGCGTGAGGCGGCGAACGCGTGAGGCGGCAAGGCGTGAGGCGTGAGGCGGGAGGCGGCCAAGGCGCGAGCCTTCAGGGCCACTCCTCATCCCTCATCCCTCATCCCTCACCCCTCCCTTCACGTAGTCAATCAGGCTTCGCCCCCGACTGCTTCACCACCGGCGCCCAGCGTGCGATCTCGGACTTGATGAACCTTCCGAACTCTTCCGGCGAGTTGCCCACGGGTTCGGCCGCTTCGGTCGCGAGACGCTCTTTCGCCTCGGGGCTGTGCAACGCTTTGACGATCGCGCCGTTGAGCTTCGTGATGTACGCCTTCGGCACCGCCGCCGGCGCGAGGATGCCGTACCACTGCGTCGCCTCGTAACCTTTGACGGTCTCGCCGATTGTGGGGATGTCCGGGAACATGGCGATGCGCTTCGGCGTGGCCACCGCGATCGGACGCAGCCGTCCGGCTTTGATCTGCCCCAGCTGCGGCGGCACGCCGGTGATCATCAGCGAGATGTTGCCTGCGATGAGATCGGTGACCGCGGGGGCCGTGCCTCGGTACGGGACGTGGGTGATGTCGGTCTTGGTCAGCAGCTTGAAATACTCGGTCGCCAGATGGGCCGCCGAGCCGTTGCCGCCCGAGCCGTAGTTGAGCGCGCCGGGTTTGGTCTGCGCGAGTGCGATCACCTCTTTGACCGTCTTCACCGGGATCTTCGGGTTGACCGTCATCATGTTCGGGATCATCGCGACCAGCGTGATCGGCTGGAAATCCTTCACCGGGTCGTACGAGAGCTTCGTGTACAGCGCCGGGTTCACCGCGAGCGTGCCGATGTGGCCCATGACGAGCGTGTAACCGTCGGGCGCGGCGCGCGCGGCGATCTCCATGCCGATCGTGCCGCCGGCGCCGGGCCGGTTGTCGATGATGCACTGCTGGCCGAACGAATCGGTGATCTGCTTGGCGACCAGGCGCGCGAGGATGTCGGTGCTGCCGCCGGGCGTGAACGGCACCACCAGGCGCACCGGCTTGTTCGGGTAGTTGTCCTGCGTGGCCGCGTGGGCGGCGCCGAACGCGGTAGACGCGAATGCGGCGGCCGCGATCGAAATGGCTTTCAACTTCATGGGGGACTCCTGTCGGAAAACACCCTCGCGGTGCGCGAGGGTCGGGTGTGCGAAGTCCTCTCCCGCAGCCGGGCGGAGAGGACGAGTGCGAAATGACGTTACTTCTGGATACGGCCGTCGACGGTGACCTTTCCCGCCACGAAAGCATCGATGTCGCTATCCGAATAGCCGACCTCGCGCAGGATCTCGACGCTGTGCTGGCCGATTTTCGGCGCCGGGTTGAAGTCGCTGCGCGCGCCGCGCGAGAGCTTGTTCGGAAGATCCATGTTGACGATCGAGCCTTCGGTCGGATGCTCGATTCTCTGGAAGAGCCCGACTTCCTGCAGGTGCGGGTCTTCCATCAATGAATCGAGCGTGTGATACGGCATCGCGGGGACGTCGCACGCGTCGAAGATCTCGAGCCACTGCGCGGTCGTTTTCTCCTTGAGCGATTCGGCGCGGATGCGGAAATATTCGCCGACGTTCCTGAAGCGTGCCGCGATGCTGTCGAAACGCGGATCGGTTTTCAGCTCGGGCCTGCCGATGCCGTCGAAGAAAGCGAAAGCCTGTGCATTGGTGTTCGCCGAGATGCAGATCCAGCCGTCCCTGGTCGCGAGTGGCTTCGCCTGCGGGTCGAGCAGCCGCGGGTCTCCGGTCGGGCCGCGAGGCGGATCGAAAGTCTTCATGTACATGTGCTCCGAGAGCACGAAAGCCGCCATGTTCTCGAACATCGGAATCTCGATAGCCTGGCCTTCGCCGGTGCGCTCGCGCGAAAACAGCGCCATCAGCATCATCTGCACCGCGATGAGCCCGACCGTCTTGTCGGCGATCACCATCGGCAGAAAGCGCGGCTCGCCGAGCGCCCGATGATTCAGCGCGGCGACACCTGCCGAGCCCTGGATGATCGAGTCGTATGCGGGCTTCCTGCGGTAGCGCCCGCCCTGGCCGAAACCGAACATGCCGCAGTAGATGATCTTCGGGTTCACCGCGCGCACGTCGTCGTACGAGAGCTTCATGCGCGCCATCGAATCCGGGCGCACGTTCCACACCAGCACGTCGGCGCGCTCGATCAGCTTCATGAGCGCTTGGTAGCCTTCGGGCTTCTTGAGATCGAGAACGATCGAGCGCTTGTTGCGGTTCAGGTGCAGGAACTTCGGCCCCATGCCCGGCGTCACGCCGAGCCCGCCGATCGTGCGGCCGAGATCGCCGCCGGGGCTTTCCACCTTGATCACCTCGGCGCCGTGATCGGCGAGGATTTGGGTCGCGAGCGGACCGACGACCACAGACGTGAGGTCGACGATGCGAACGCCTTCTAAAGGACCACCGGCCATCTACAACTCCTTGGGGTCAGACCCCGGCTTCATCGGGGTCTGACCCCGGTTTGATCCGCGACAACCCTCAAACAAACTCCGCATCCGCACTGAGCGCGAGCGCCCCTTCGTCGTCGACCACCCACAGCTTTGCGCTCTTGCCGTCTTCCGCGGGCTCCGCGCACACGCTGAACGTGCGATCGACGAAGAGCGGCCGCACGTTGCGCGAGGCGAGGTAGCGCAGCGGCGTCGCGGCGTTCGCCCGCGCGAGCTCGTACACGAGGAGCGTGGTGAGACCGCCGTTCATCACCAGATTGGGATAACCCTCTTCCTTCGTGACGTACGGATGATCGTAGTGAATGCGGTGCCCGTTGAACGTGAGCGCGGAGTAACGGAACAGCAGCACCGGGTCGGGCGTCACGTCGCGCTGCCACACCGCTTTGCCGGGCGCTCTCTGCGGGGCGGGCGGTGGCGCGTTCGGGTCGGGCTCTTCGCGGTACACGATGTCCTGCTCTTCGGTGATCGCGAGGCCGCGCGGGCTGTGCATCTCGGTCTTCACCGTGACGAACACCATCTGGCCGCTGCGTCCGGTCTTCGGCGTGACGCTCTGTATCGTCGACTCTCGCCGCACCTCATCGCCGACCAGGAGCGGCGCGTGGATCGTCGTGCGCTTGCCGGCGAACATGCGGCGCGGCAGCGGCACCGGCGGCAGGAAGTCTCCGCGCTGCGGGTGACCGTCGGCGCCGATCTGCGAGTGGCGAACCACGCGCGGGAACAGGATCGACTGCCAGCCGATCGGCAGCGGGTCGCCGAATTTCGGCATCGGGTCGTCGCGGTCGAGCGTCGAGGCGAGGCGATGGACCGAAGGAATCGTCACGTAATCGACGTCGCTCTCGGTGCTGCCTATCCATTTGTTCAGTTGTTCCAGGTCGTGGCTCATAGGATTCCGTGTGTCAGTCGATTTTCATTCCGGCGGCCTTGACGACTTTGGCCCATTTGGCGATGTCGCCGCGGATGAAGTCGCGGAACTGCTGCGGCGTGCTCGCGACGACTTCAGCGCCTTCGGCGGCGAGCTTGTCGGCGACTTCGTTTGATCGCAGCGCCGTGGTGATCTCCGCGTGCACCCGCTGGATCAGCGGCGCCGGCAGCCGTGCCGGCGCGACGATGCCGAACCAGTTGGTGAATTCGAATCCCGGCACGCCCGCTTCGGCGACCGTGGGGAGCTCAGGCAGCGTCGCCGCGCGTTTGGCGCTGCTGACCGCGACGGCGCGCAAGCGGCCGCTCTTCACGAAGCCGCTCACCGTGATCTGGGCCGCGAACTGGAACTGGAGCTGCCCCGCGACCACGTCGACCGCCGCCGGCCCGGCGCCCTTGTAGGGAACGTGCGTCGCGGGGATTCCAGTCAGCAGCTTGAGGAGCTCGCCCGAGAGATGGCCGCCGCTGCCGTTGCCCGCCGAGCCGTACGCGACCGGTTTCGCTTTCGCCAGCGCGATCAGGTCTTTCACCGACTTGACCGGCATAGCCGGATTGACCACGAGCACGAGCGGCGCCGCCGTCATCAGCGAGATCGGCTGAAAGTCGTCGAGCGGATCGTAAGGGAGCTTGGTCAGGCTCGGGTTCGTCGTATGCGGCGTGTAGATGACCCCGAGCGTATGCCCGTCGGGGACGCTGCGCGCGAGGAGCTCGGTCGCGACGATGCCGCCGGCGCCGCCGCGGTTGTCGATGACGACCTGCTGCCCGAGCTGCGCCGCGAGCTTCGCGCCGACGACGCGCGCGAAAAGGTCAGTGCTGCCGCCCGGCGGCGCAGGCACGAGCAGCCGCACCGGTTTCGAGGGATAGCCGCGTGTGGAGACTGCGTTCTGCGCGGGCGCGGCGGTCGTGTAGACGCAAAGCAGCGCCGCGAGAGCGCGTGGGATCGATCCGGGATTCATGAGCGGTGGAAAAGCGGCAGGGGCGAAATTGTAGCAAACGCGCGGGGTCGGGAGACCTGGACAGCGCGTGCTGCCGTGGAAAAAGCACGCGCACGAGGAGACTTCGTCGCGCGTGGCGCTGCGGTGGTGACGCGCGGTTACTCCGCTTTCGCGCCGGATTCGCGGACCGCCTTGCCCCACTTGGCGATCTCGGACTTCATGAACGCGGCGAACTCCGCGCGCGTGCTCGGCACCGGCGTGAACGCGAGCGTGTTGAGGCGCTCGCGCACATCGGGTTCCTTGAGGATGCGCACGATCTCGGCGTTGAGCTTGTCGAGTATCGCGACCGGCGTCTTCGCGGGCGCGACGAGCCCGATCCAGCCGACCGCTTCGAAGCCGGGGTAACCCGCTTCGGCGATCGTCGGCAGCTCGGGCAGGAGCGGCGAGCGCGTCTGCGTGCCGATGCCCAAGCCGCGAAGCCGCCCGGACTTGATGTGCGGCAGCGTCGCGGGAATCGCGTCGAACATGATCGCGACCTGGCCAGTCATGACGTCGCCGTGCGCGGCGGGGCTGCCTTTGTACGGAATGTGGTTGAGCTGGATACCCGCGGCTGACCGAAACATCTCCGCCGTGAGATGGCTCGTCGAGCCGCTGCCGAGCGACGCGAAACTGATCGCGCCGGGTTTAGCCTTCGCCGCGGCGACGAGTTCCTTCACGCTGCGGTAAGGCGATGCGGGGCTGGTGACGAGCGTCTGCGGCGTCAGCGCGATGTTGCCGATCGGCGCGAAGTCGCGAAGCGCGTCGTAGGGAAGCTTCGAATACAGCGTGGGATTGATGCCGAACGCGCTCGACACACCCATGGTGAGCGTATAGCCGTCGGGCGCCGCGCGCGCGCCGATCTCGGTCCCGACGATCCCGCCCGCCCCCGGGCGATTGTCGACGACCACCTGCTGCCCCCATGCCTCGGTGAACTTCTGCGCGATCACGCGCGCGAGGATGTCGGTCGAAGTGCCGGGCTGGAACTGGGCGATGATGCGGATGGGTCTGGTCGGATATGTGTTTTGGGCGGACGCGGGCGCCCAGACTCCAGCTAACGCGATCGCGACAGTCAGTGAACGAGCCGCGCTGCTTCGTGTGCCGAGCCGGAAGGTACTCATCAATTCTCCAGTGCAAGGATCGAATCGCAGACCAGGCGGGAGGCGGTTCATCAGCTTTGACGACGCGGCCACGTCCGCGGGCTTCTGGATTGGTGTACCACGGCAACGACTACGACGCGCGCAGGTTCCGCGAGATAGAAAACAACCTAGGGAAAGCGCCGGGTCATGAGACCCGGCGGATTCGTGCAAAGACCTCTTCCAGCGATGCGCCCGAGTCAGGATCGGCTTCGAATTCGGCGAGCCGGCGGTCGAGCTCATCCTTTTGCCATTGTGCGAGCGGCAAAGCCTCGGGAGCAGCGGCTATGCTGTCCCAGATGGCTTCGATCAAGCGCATCCGCTCTGCGACCGGAAGCGCGAGGATTTCAGCGATGAGTTCCTGCTTCATGTGCAAACCCTATCACCAAGAACGGCTGCGCGCTAACGTTACTTCATCGCCGCGATCGTCTTCGCTTCCCGCGCCTTGATCGCTTCGTGACGCGCGAGCAGCTTCTGGGCGCGCACGATGATCGGGATGTCGATCATCTTGCCTTCGAAGGCGAAGGAAGCGCGTCCCGATGAGGCGGCTTCCTTGTCCAGTTCGATGATCTTCTTCGCGAAGACGACTTCGTCCTGCTTGGGCGAGTATTCCTCGTTGACGATGGTGACCTGCCCCGGATGGATACAGCCCGCGCCGTCGAAGCCGAAGCGGCGCGAGCGGCGCACCATCTCCCTGAATTTCTCCCAGTCGCCGAAACCGGCGATCGTTCCGATGAAGCCGAGCGGCATCACGCCCGCTGCGCGCGCCGCGATGATCATGCGCTGCTTCGGGTGCAGCAGCACGTCGTCGTCCGGCTGGTTGTCGCACTCGAGCGCGAAATCCTCGCCGCCGATGTTCATTGCCACCACGCGTGCGCTCGCCCGCGGGATTTCGTCGATGCGGCCGAAGGCGTCAGGCGTTTCGATCATCGTGATGAACCTGGTGTGGCCGACCGGCATGCCGCGCTTGATCTCGAGCTCGGTGACGAGCTCGTCGAGCAGCTTCACGTGCGACGCGCTGTCGGCTTTGGTCACTGCAATCCCGTTCACGTCGGGGCAGACCGAATGCTCGAGATCGCGCACCGTCATCGACAGCGGCCGGTTGATGCGCACGATGACGTCCGCGCCACCGCGCTTGACGCGTGCGGCAGCGGCTTCGACGAGCGTGCGGGCGCGGTCTTTCTCGGACGGGGGCACGCTGTCTTCGAGATCGAGCTGAATGACGTCGGCGCCGCGGGTATGCGCTTTATCAACGTATTTTTCGACGTTGACCGGCACATACATCAGCGAGCGCCAGACGGGGAGATCGGGTTTCATCACTTACTCCTGTGGTTGATGCAAGACGACGAACGCAAAGCGCAGGGCAGCAGCGTTCATCATTCGAGTTGTAATCCGGTGTCCTTGACCACCTGTCTCCAGCGGTTCACCTCGGCGAAAACGTACTGGGTGAATTCCGGCGGCGTCATCGGGAGCGGCTCGCCGCCTTCGCGCGCGTAGTGTTCTTTCAGCTGCGGGGTCTGCATCGCCTTGCGCAGCGCGTCGGAGAGACGATTGACGATCTCGGGCGGCGTTTTGCCCGGCGCGGCGAGCCCCCACCACAGCTCCGCTACATACGGCACTCCCCCTTCGGTGACCGTCGGAATCTCGGGCGCGAAGCTCGAACGTTGCGCGCCCGCCATGCCGAGCGCCTTCATGCGGCCTGCTTTCACCTGCACCAGCGCGGAAGGCAGGCTCGTGATGACGAGCTGCACATTGCCACCCATGAGATCGACCATCGCCGGGCCCATGCTCTTGTAAGGCACGTGCACGATTCTGACGCCGGCAGCTTTTGCAAAGAGCTCGGTCGCGAGGTGATTGCTGCCGCCGGTCCCGGAGTAGCCGTAGTTGAGCTCGCCCGGGCGTTTTTTCGCAAGCGCGACGAGCTCCTTCATGCTTTTGACCGGCAGCGACGGATGCACCACGACGATCATCGGGCTCCGGGTCATCATGCCGATATAGGCGAAATCCTTGAACACGTCGTACGGCATCTTCGCGCGGATCGCGACGTTCGTCGCGAAGGACGCCTGCACGTTCAGGATCGAATAGCCGTCGGGCTCGGCGCGCGCGACGTTTTCGGCGCCGATCATCCCGCCGGCGCCGGGGCGGTTGTCGATCACGATCGACTGCCCGAGGAGGGGCGCCATGCTCTGAGCGGTCGCCCGTGAGAGTGTGTCGTTGCTCGCGCCGGGCGTATACGGCACGACCAGGCGTACCGGCTTGGCGGGCCAGGTTTGCGCGCCCGCTGCCGCGCTGACCGAAGCGGCAGCGACAAGACACAGCGCTTGGAATCGTCGCGTAGTCATTGAGGTTTACACCGGTCGTGACGCGGTCTGCGCCGCCCGGAGCGAGTGCCCCAGTCGTTGCACGCGACGTT
>JAQGNC010000514.1 GCA_028292065.1 Betaproteobacteria bacterium | reverse complement strand
CCGTCCCGCTCACCGCCACCGCGAC
Organism: Betaproteobacteria bacterium; assembly: GCA_028292065.1. Taxonomy (GTDB): domain Bacteria; phylum Pseudomonadota; class Gammaproteobacteria; order Burkholderiales; family SG8-41; genus JAQGMV01. The sequence goes on along the minus strand of JAQGNC010000514.1, from coordinate 7,001 downwards.
CTGCGCGTGGCTCGCCGCGAGCGCGCCCGCGGCCATCTCGCGCACGACCGCTTCCGACACCGCGCCGTGCCGCTCGAGCGTGGTTTCAAGCACGCCGAGCATCTCGCGCTTGGAGATATAGGTGTAGGTGACGAAGCCGCGCTCGAACCACGCCGAGCTTCCCGGGATCATGGTGATCGCTTCGGCGATCCAGCCCCCGGTGCACGATTCGGCAGTGGCGAGCATCAGCCCGCGCTGCTGGAGCGCGAGGCCCGCGCGTTCGGCAAGCTCGTACAGGACCGGATCGGGCATGCGGTGGTGTGCCGTCGCGTCAGTTGAGAACGGCCCGCGCGAACGCGAGCACGAGCAGGGTGTAGAACGCGGCCGCGAGGTCGTCGATCATGACGCCGAGGCCGCCTTTGAACGTGCGTTCATAGTAGCGGATGGGCGGAGGCTTCGCGATGTCGAACAGCCGGAAAAGGAGGAACGCGAATGCCTGCCAGTAACTGTAGACCGGCGTGAAGAAAAGTACAAGCAGGAACGCGACAGTCTCGTCCCACACCATCGAGCCGTGGTCGGGTGCGCCGAGATTGCGGCCCGTGACGCTGCACGCCCACACGCCGAGCGCGAAAAGGAGCACGACCCCGCCGAGGTACAGCGCCGGGTCGATCCGCGGCGCGACGAGCCAGTAGATCGGCAGCGCGAGCAGGGTGCCGAAGGTTCCGGGTGCGAACGGGACGAGGCCGATGCCGCCGGAGAGCGCGATGAAGTGCGCGGGATGGCTCAGCACGAAGCGCGCGTCGGGGGTGCGCACGGGCTCAGCGGAAGTGATCGTACCCCCGCGCTTTGACTTTGAGAGGCTTGCCCACCGAATCGAGCACGGTCACCGGCGCGGCAGCACGCTTGCGCTCCGTGCGCCCGATCATCGTCACCCGCACGCGCGCGCGCGCCGCGGCCGCCATCACCGCCGCTCGCCGGCGAGGTGAAGCGGTGAAGCACAGCTCGTAATCGTCGCCGCCCGCAAGCAGCCCGCGCGCGCCGCGGTCGGTCTGCGCGTGAGCGCGCACGAGCGGTATCGCCGGGACCGCTTCCCATTCGATCGTGGCGGAAACGCCGGAGCGCTCGCAGATGTGTCCGAGGTCGGCGATGAGGCCGTCGGAGACGTCGATCGCACTGTGCGCGATCCCGCGCAGTGCAAGACCGAGGCCGACCCGCGGCGTCGGCGCGTGCAGGCGCTCCTCGAGCGTGCGCCGGTCCTCTTTCGACAGGCCGCGCCAGCCCTTGCCGCCCATCATCTCGAGCGCCATCGCCGCTTCGCCCAGATAACCCGACACCCACACGTCGTCGCCGGCTCGGGCGCCGTCACGCCTGAGCGCTTTGCCCGGAGGCACCTCGCCCATGATCTGCACCGACAGGGTCAGCGGTCCGCGCGTGGTGTCGCCGCCGATCAGCGCGACCGAATAGCGCTTCGCGAGCGCCATGAAACCGCGCGAAAAACCGGAGAGCCACGCTTCGTCGACTTTAGGCAGCGAGATCGCGAGCGTCGCCCAACGCGGCTTGGCGCCCATCGCCGCCATGTCCGAGAGATTCACCGCGAGGGTCTTGTGGCCGAGCAGCGCCGGGTCGGCGCCTTTGCTGAAATGCCGCCCTTCGACCAGCATGTCCACCGACACCGCGAGCTCGGCGCCACGCGCGACACGCACGAGCGCCGCGTCGTCGCCGACGCCCAGCGTCACCCCGCGCGCGGTGTGGGTGAAGTAGCGGCGGATCAGGTCGAATTCGGTGAGAGCCATGCTGTGAAGATGACGAAGTAACGCGGTGACGTCACGCGCTACTCGTCACTCCTTTTCGGTGGTGCCGCTCTGAGCCGGCGGCGCCCCGACCGGCAGCTGCCTCAGAAACTTCTGTATCCGCCGTCCCATGTAGTAGTTCAGGCCGGCGAAGCCCAGGAAAACCAGCATCACGACCATGAGGGTGCTGCCGTTCGCCTGGGACGCGCCGACGGTGGCGACCCAGAACGACATGAGCAGGTTCACGCCGGCCGCGAAGTAGAACATCAGCATGCGCTTGCGCAGCTGCCGGGGATCGATGACACGAGGGGGCATCGCCATGGTTACGCTCCTTCAGCCGCCGCGCTCGGCGCGAAGCTCGATCTCGCGCAGGCGGGGGGCCAGTTTATCGAGGACGCCGTTCACGTACTTGTGGCCGTCGGTGCCGCCGAACGATTTGGCGAGCTCGACCGCTTCGTTGATGACCACGCGATACGGCACTTCGAGCTCGCGCATGAGCTCGTACCCCCCGAGCAGCAGGATGCCGCGCTCGATGGGCGAGAGCTCTTTCGCGGGACGGTCGAGGAATGGCTGCATCTTCGATTCCAGCTCCTGCGAATTGTCGATCGCGCCGTTCAAGAGGGTGCGAAAGTAAGGCACGTCGCACTTGGAAAATTCGTCGGACTCCGCGAGCTCGGTCGCGATCGACACCGGGTCCTTGCCCGTAAGCTGCCACTGGTACAAGCCCTGCACCGCGAACTCGCGGGAGCGCCGACGCGTGCTCTTGCGCGGCGCGTCGCGCCGCTTCTGCGTGGATTTGTTTTCTGACACTTCTATTGGTCCAGCCGCTTCAGCAGGTTCGCCATCTCGATGGCCGCCAGCGCGCAATCGGCGCCTTTTTCCATCATGCGAGCGAGCGCCTGGTCGTCGTTTTCAGTGGTAAGGATCCCGTTGGCGATCGGCACGCCGCTCTCGAGCTGCACCGAGCTGATGCCGCTCGCGGCTTCGTTGGACACGATCTCGAAATGGTAAGTCTCGCCGCGGATCACCGCACCGAGCGCGATCAGCGCGTCGTAGCGGCCGCTTTGCGCGAGTGTCTGGAGCACGAGCGGCGCTTCGAGCGCGCCGGGAACGGTGACGATGACCACGTCCTCGGGCGCGACGCCGTGCTTGAGCAGCGCGGCAGTGCAGCTCGAGAGCAGCCCTTCGCCGATCTGCGCGTTGAAGCGGCTCATCACGATGCCGATCCGCAGGTCTTCCCCGCGCAGGTCGGGCTCGAGTTCTTCTATGTTGTCGTACCGGGGCATTTTCTATTCCGGGAAGGTAAAGCGTTATGTGGATCGAAAATCGGTTCGCCCTTCACCTTTCACGCTTCACCCTTCACGCCGCTGGGCTGCAGATACCCCACCACCTCGAGGTCGAATCCCGCCATGCTCGGCATGCGCCGCGGCAGTGCGAGCAGGCGCATTTTCTTGACCCTGAGATCGCGCAGGATCTGCGCGCCGATCCCGTAGTTGCGCAGCGCCATCTTCGGCGGGGGCGCGCCGATCTTCGGCGGTTTCGCGCGGTCGAGGAGCTCGGCGCCGGTCTCTTCGCGATGCAGGAGCACGATGACCCCGGCTTCGGCGGCGGCGACCGTTTTGAGCGCATCGTGGAAATTCCACGAGTGGCTCGTGCTGCCCGCGTCGAGCAGGTCGATCAGCGACACCGGCTCGTGCACGCGCACCAGCACTTCCTTGTCAGGGGTCACGTCGCCTTTGACGAGCGCGAGGTGGGTCTCACGCCCGATGAGGTCGCTGTAGGCGACCAGGCGAAACGGGCCGTGCACCGTCTCGATCTCGCGCTCGGTGACGCGCGTGACCAGCGATTCGGTGCGGCTGCGATACTGGATGAGGTCGGTGATCGTGCCGATCTTGAGCGCGTGCTGGGCCGCGAATTCGATGAGGTCCGGCAGCCTCGCCATCTCCCCGTCGTCCTTCAGGATCTCGCAGATCACCGCGGCCGGGGTCAAGCCGGCGAGGCGCGCGAGATCGCAACCCGCCTCGGTATGACCGGCGCGCACCAGCACCCCGCCGTCCTGCGCGGTCAGCGGAAAGATATGGCCGGGCTGAACGATGTCCTGCGGGCTCGCGTCGGCGCGGATCGCCGCCTGGATGGTGCGCGCGCGATCGGCGGCCGAGATGCCGGTCGTCACGCCTTCCGCCGCCTCGATCGACACCGTGAAGTTCGTGCCGAGCGGCGAGCGGTTGTTCGACACCATGGGCGCGAGGTTCAACTGGCGGCAGCGCGCGGCGGTGAGGGTGAGACAGATCAGGCCGCGGCCGTAACGCGCCATGAAGTTCACCGCATCGGGCGTGGCGAACTCGGCCGCCATCACCAGATCGCCTTCGTTCTCGCGGTCTTCCTCGTCGACCAGCACCACCATCCGGCCGGCCCTGAGCTCGGCGATGATATCCGCGACCGGCGCGATCGCGGTTTCGTTGCGAGCGGTATTCATGAGCCGAGCCGCCTCGCGCGCGTAGGCGTGCGGGCAGGGGCGGACGAGGAAAGATCGGGACGGCACATCATGGAATCGGGGCTAACGCGGCGAAAGGCGGAGGGTGAGAAGCGCAGCGGCGGCGCCAGCCCCGATTATAGCCGCCCCGGCTTCAGCCTAACGAGCCGCAATCATCTTCGTCGAAACCGTGGCGCTTCGCGTCCTCGACGCACTCGTCGAGCTGCTCGAAGGTCGGCGACTCCTGGAGGGTCTTGCCCGAATCGTCGGCGATGCGGCGCCAGACCCAGCGCCAGCCTTCTTCAGCGTCCTCAAAATAAAGCGCAGCGAATTCCCAGCCCATCTACGGGTCTATCCGCCGGCTCAATACCAGACGAAGCGCGATTCCGGACGATGGAACAGGGTGCCCGATTCGCCCGGCTCGGGATCGCCGGTGAAACCGTGCAGCCGTGCATCCGCGACGCACTCCCTGAAGCTCGCGAACGTGCGCGCCGACGCTGTCTTCGCGCCCTCCTCGGGCGTGAAGCGCCATTCCCATTCCCACGACACAGCATTCACGCTGCGCACGGGCTTTGTTATGAATTCCCAGGCCATGCCGTTCTCCCCCACAAACCAGCCGAATTGTGCCGTGATGCGCGGGCAGCGTCTATGGCGGCGGCATCTGCATCGCTCGGCATCATGTCGAACGTTGTTGCGGCTCTGGCCTATTTATCGAGACGCCGCGAGCCTGAACTTATGAGCGGCAAAACCGGAACGAGCGCGAGCGCCGCCGCTGGCGCCTTCACCGCGGGCTCCCGCTTGCTCCAATCACCGAGATGCCGGTAATCAAGGTGGTCGGCCCCCGCCGCGTCCATGAAAAGCGCGGCGACCCGGTTCTGCGTCCTGCGCTCGGAGCGGGGTGCCTCAGGCACGGCTTTCACCATGCCCCGAACGCTCCGAGGACACGTCGTCCTCCGGGGTGATTCGCACGGCCTTGCCGTCGCGCCAGATCACGGCGTACTGCCCAAGACGGCGCTTACGCTCCAGCGTTTCGGCGACGGCGCTACGCAGAGCATCGAGTGCTTGCTGGTCTTCCGCGGATAGTGTGATCATGGATGGGCCTCCTTCACGAGCTGCTCGTAAACCGTCTGGTTGAGTATGGTCCGCTTCCCCCCGTCCTGGAGAAACACAAGCTCGGAAAGGGGGCCGCTGTTCAGGAAGCAGCGTGTGTGGTCCGCCGCGTCGGCATACTCGTCGAGCAGGCTGCGCGGAAACCGGAGCGAGCGACGCCGCGTTCGCAATGATCCAGTAAACGGGTAAGTTACCAGCACCTCTCCCAGCCCCTTGATGCGCGCTTTCTTAAGCGTGGCTTAAGCCTTGCCGCGTATCCTCGCGTTCCCTCAGCGCCCCCCAATGCCGGAAATGGCGCGCTTGCGGCACGCGACTGGCTTCACGGTTCCATCACCCAACGCCTCCCGGCACTTACAATTCGCCCTTGTCGGCCTCTCAGTGGAGCACGAATGAAAAAGTACCTGCTTTGCATAGCCCTTGCGCTGGCGACCTCGGTGCAAGGCGCATCGGTCGACCCGGGCGCGGCAGTCCGCGCCGAGCTGAGGCCGGCGCAGCAGGAAGCGCAGGCGGCACGGCTCGCGGCGGAAGTGCTGGCCCGCTATCACTACACGGCGATGCCGCTGGATCAAAGCCTGTCGGCGAAGATCTACGAGCAGTATCTGAAGTCGCTGGACGCGGAGAAGCTCTTCTTCGTGCAGGCCGATATCGACAGTCTTTCCCAGTACCGCACCAGACTCGGCGATGCCATCCTTCAACAAGACCTGCGTGTCCCCTTCGCGATCTTCAATCTGTACGAGGATCGCGTAACCCGGCGCTTTGCATACGCGCGCACGTTGCTCGAGAAAGGGTTCGATTTCCAGGAGGACGAAAGCTACCAGCTGTCGCGGGAAAAGGCGCGTTGGCCGCAAACAGAGGCGGATATGCGCGAGCTGTGGCGCAAACGGGTCAAGAACGACTGGCTGCGGCTCAAGCTGGCCGGGAAGAGCGACACGGACATCGCCAGCCTGCTCGACAGGCGTTACGACAATTTCCAGAAGCGCATTGCGCGGATCAACAGCACGGACGCGTTTCAGACCTTCATGAACGCCTACACAATGGCGATCGAGCCGCACACCAACTACATGGGGCCGCGCGCTGCGGAGGACTTCGACATTTCGATGAGGCTTTCTCTGGTCGGCATCGGCGCGGTGCTCGCCGAAATAAACGAATACGTCACCATCCGCGAACTGGTACCGGGCGGGCCTGCCGGACTCTCGGGGGAGCTGAAAGCCGGCGACCGTATCGTCGGTGTCGCGCAGGGCCAGGAAGGCGCCATGGTGGACATTCAGGGCTGGCGTATGGATGACACCATCGCACTCGTTCGCGGCGCGCCGGATTCGGTCGTCGTGCTCGACGTTCTCCCGGCGGAATCCGGGACGGACGGCAAGCACAAACGCGTTTCTCTCGTTCGCAAAACGATCAACCTGGCCGCGCAGGCCGCAAAGGCTTCGGTGCGCACTGCGGTGGACGGCACCATCACACGCCGTATCGGCGTGCTGACACTTCCGTCGTTCTATGAAGATTTCGCAGGGCGACAAAATCGCGTCAAGGATTACAAAAGTGCGACTCGCGACGTGGCCCTCCTGCTGGAGGAATTCAGAAAGCAGAAGGTCGACGGCGTGCTCGTCGACCTGCGGAACAACGGCGGCGGCTCGCTGAACGAGGCGATC
>JAQGNC010000499.1 GCA_028292065.1 Betaproteobacteria bacterium | reverse complement strand
GAAAAACCGTACCGCGCCATGCTCTCGCGGCTCACGTTGAGCACCGCGCGCGGAGTACAGTTGAATGCGTTGTGGTCGGTGGTGTAGACGTGGCCGACGTACGAGACGCTCTGCGGCATCGCTTTGTCTTCCCAGCCGCTGCCGCCGAGGAGGAAGCGGCGCTCGGGCAGGCGCGCGGCGGCCGCGAGAAAGAATTCTTCCACGCGCGCCTCGCGGTCGGGCAGGCGGTTGCCGAGAAAGCTCAGGTCTGCGTCGAAGCGCGGATCCGGCGGCACTGGATGATGGGTCGCCGGATCGAGCGCGTTATAGATCGGCACGCAGAGGTTCGCGCCGAACTGCGCGTACGCGCGAACGACGGGCTCGCCGCCGCCGTAAGTGAGGACCAGGTCATAGCGCGGCACGCATGCCCTGAACGGATCGGCCGGGTCCTCGCGCATGCGGTCGAGTGTCGCGGGTGCGTCGACGTCCCAGAACGCGACGAGGCTCCCCGGGCGCTTCAAGTCGAGCACCGCAGCTTCGAGCAGGGTATCGAAGACGCCGACGCCGCTCGCTTTCACCACGAGGTCGGCGCCTCGCGCGGCCTCAACCACGCGTAGCGCGTGCTCGTCGCCGGCGCCGGGATACACGACGACTTTCGCCCACTCGGGATCGGGGATGTCGCGATGCTGCTGGCGGCCGTAGGCGTCGGGCTCGTAAAACGTGACGCGATGTCCGCGCTCGTGCAGCGCGCGCACGATGCCGCGATAGTAGGTCGCCGCGCCGTTCCAGTACGCCGAGACCAGGCTCGACCCGAAGAATGCGATGTTCAATCCTTTGCTCATAAAACCACACTCGCCTCCTGCCTCGGCTCCAGCCCGGCGTAGATGTCCAGCAGCTCGTCGACCCGGTGCGCGCACGTATGGCGTTCGCGCACGGTCGCGAGCCCGTGTTCTACCAGCGCCGCCGCGAGCTCGCGATCGTGAAGCACCGCGTGCAGACGCTCGCGCATCGCGGCGCCGGTTGGCGCGACCAGATAGTCCTCACCCGCAGTGAACAGGCCTTCGACGTCGTTCCACGGCGCGCACACGAGCGGGATGCCGCACGCGAGCGCTTCGAAGACCCTGATCGTCGGTATTCCCGGAAGCGCCTCGACGTACGGCCGCCGCGGCACGTGCACGGTCACACCGAAGCGCGCGAAGACTCGCGGCGCTTCGTAGTTGGGAATCCAGCCTGCGTATTCGATCCCGGCTTGCGCCAGGCGCCGCTTGGCGTCGTCGGGATAGCGCACGCCGTGTATACGCGCGGTGAGCTCGAGCGAACGCACCGGGTCGAGCAGGAACTCCTGCAGCTCGGCGGTGCGCTCGTCGTCGCCCCAGTTGCCGATCCACACCAGGTCGCCTTGGCGCGGCTCGGCGGGCTGCGGCTTGAAGACCCTCACATCCGCGGCTTCGTGCCACGTCCATGCGCGCCGGCCCCAGCCGTTCTTTCGATAGAGTTCGCGTATCACCTCGCCGAACGCGAGGACGCCGTCGTAGTGCTCGAGGTCGTACGCACTCATGCCTTCGCGGTCGGTGACCGAGCGATGGTGGGTATCGTGAAAGAGCAGCCGGTACGTGCCATGCGACAGCCGATGCTCGCCGATGCGCTTGACCAGGGTGTGATCGTTCCATTCGTGAACCAGGACCAGATCGGCGCCTTCGAGCGCCTCGTCGAGGTCGAGCGTGGCGAGATCGTAGCGATGGCTGCGCAGGCCCGGGTATGCACGGGCGAACGCCTGGAGCGGCGCCTCACCGTGCTGCGCCACGAGGTTCTGCACACTCCACGCGTCGGCAGGCTCGTATACCTGCACATCGTGCGAGCGGGCGCGCAGCTCGGCGCAGATGCCGCGCAGAAAGTGCGCGTTGCCGTGGTTCCAGTCGGAGACCAGCGAATGACAGAAAATCACCACGCGCATGCGCGGGCCTCGGCAGCGAAGACGGGGGATTGTCCGAGCGGGGCGGCACGCGCGCCTTCGGCAAGCGCGCGGTAGACCGCGAGATACGCGGCGGCCTTGCGTTCAGGCGTAAAAACGAGTGCCCGCGCCCGAGCGGCGCCTGCGAGCCGGTTGCGCAGCGACTCGTCGGCGATGAGCCGCGAGAGGCTCGCCTCGAGCGCGGCGTGATCGTCGGGCGCGACGTACATCGCCGCCGCACCCCACACCTCGCGCAGGCTCGGGATGTCCCCGAGCACCAGCGCGCAACCGGAGAGCGCGGCCTCCAGGACGGAGAGCCCGAAAGGTTCGTAGCGCGCCGGCAGCGCGTAGATCGCAGCGCGCGCGAATTCGTTCGCCAGCGCTTCCGACGAGAGCTCGCCGAGCGCCTGCACGCCGCGCGATTCGCGCACGCCGCCGCCGGGCTGCGAGTTCGATCCCGCGACCAGTACCGGCCACGGCAGCGCCGGCGCCACGGCTTCGAGCGCACTCAGGTTCTTGGCGCTGTCCCACAATCGGCCGGCGGCGAGGATCAGCGGCTCCTTGCGTCCCTGACGATAGTCGCGGGCGCTGCGCCCGTTGGGGATCGCGAGCCCGCGCCCCTCGAAGCCGTAGTTGTCACGCAAGGTGCGCAGCATCGCGCCGGTGGGCGCCGTCACCAGCGCGGCGCCGTTGAGGCCGCGTCTGACTGCGGTGCGGTAGCGGTTCCACTCGCGCGGCGCCGCAGTGCCATGCACCGCGCGCCACCACGTGAGCACGCACGAATGCGCCACCACGAGCTTCGGCGCGTCGAACGGCAGATCCCCGAACGCGAACTGGTTCAGGTGCACGACGTCGGGACGGAGCTTGCGCTCGAGGCCGAGCAGCCAGGCGCCTGCGCTCGTGACGTCCCGCCACGGCTCGGGCATCCACTCGAGCTTGTAAGTGCTCTCGTGCACCGTCGCCGTCGGAACACCGGCGATCTGCGCGCGCTGCAGCCGGGTGAGCGGCCCTGCCATGGTCGCAAGCGCGACGCGAACGCCGTGGGCGCCGAGCGCCGCCGCGAGCTCGACCGCGTAGTGCCAGACACCGCCGACGGTGTCGGCGGTCATCAGCACGAGGCGGCCGCGCCTAACGGCCATAGATCGCGTCGAGTATCGCCGCAACATCGTTCATCCTTTCGATGTCGGGGTCGTAGCGCCCGCCTGCCGCGAGCCGCCGCGCCCATTGCACGGCCGCGCGCCCGCCCCATGCGTCCGGCGGGGTCGCGAGCGTGGTGCTGCGCGTGCCTTCGTATCGCTCCGCGACGAAGTCATAGAAAGACCCGTTCACGTTGCGCAAGGCCGCGCCGCCGCGCGTGCCGTGAAAGCTCGCCTCGATCACTGCGTCGCGGCCTGCGGGAAGATTCCACGAACACGCGAGCCGCGCGACCGCGCCGTCCGCGAGCTCGATCTGCGCGATCGCGTAGTCCTCGACCGTCTCCGGACGTGGAGCCAGCGCCTTTCCCTGCGCATAGAGCCGCGGCGAGACGCGCGCGACGACGGGAAAGTC
>JAQGNC010000492.1 GCA_028292065.1 Betaproteobacteria bacterium | reverse complement strand
CCGCGACGGTCTACGGCACGCTCGTGCGCGACCAGTCCTCGGTCATCGTCAGCGGCGAGCGCCGCTTCGGCGAGTGGAGCCGCTCGGACCGCCTGCTATTCGCGGCGAGCGTCGCGACGGCGCTGGTCGTGGGGGTCATCATCGCGCTGGTTTGACTAAAACCAGTCACGCGGTGACGGAGCGACGAAGTCCGCACCACATCGGTCATTCCGGACGCGCGGCAGCGCAAGTGATCCGGAATCCATTTTTGAGCCGCAAAAGGTCAAAATGGATCCTGGCCTTCGCCAGGATGACGGCACCGGAAGGTCAAAATGGATCCTGGCCTTCCGCCAGGATGACGGGACGGAGGCGCGACGTTCGTCACCTCGTCACCTCGCCGCGCTACACCATCCGCCGCTTCGCAGCCTGGTATTCCTCGACGATACGATCGACCAACGCGCGGGTCGGCAGCACCGCGTCGATGTTCCCCACGCCCTGGCCGGCGCCCCAGATGTCTTTCCAGGTCTTCGGCCGCTCGTCGCGCGTTCGATATTGCAGCTTTGCGTCGGCGGTCTCGACCGGAAGGTTGTCCGGATCGAGTCCGGCGTTGCGGATGCTCGCCTTGAGATAACTGCCGTGCACCCCGCTGAAGAACGGGGTGTAGACCACGTCCTCGGCGTTGGAATCGACCAGCATCTGCTTGTAGGCGGCGGACGCGAGCGATTCGTCGGTCGCGATGAAGCGCGTGCCCATGTACGCCGCGTCGCAGCCCATCGCCTGCGCGGCGAGCACGCCCTTGCCGTCGGTGATCGCGCCGGCGAGCACGAGCGGCCCGTCGAAGATCCTGCGCACTTCGTTCGTCAGCGCGAAAGGATTGATACGCCCCGCGTGGCCGCCGGCGCCGCCGCAGACGAGGATGATGCCGTCGACGCCGGCTTCGAGCGCCTTTTCGGCGTGCCTCACGCGCACTACGTCGTGGAAAACGATGCCGCCGTAGTCGTGCACCCGTTTCGCGATGTCGCGAGGCGCCTGCAGCGACGTGATGACGATCGGCACCTTATGCTTCGCGCAGACTTCGAAGTCGTGCTCGAGGCGCTTGTTGGCGGCGTTCACGATGAGGTTGACCGCGAACGGCGCGACCACCGCGCCGGGATTGTCTGCGCGATGCCGGGCGAGCGCGTCCTCGATTTCGGTGAGCCACGCGTCGAGCTGCTCCTGCGGGCGCGCGTTCAGCGCCGGGAACGACCCGACGACGCCCGCCTTGCACTGCTCGATCACGAGCTGCGGTCCCGACACGAGAAACATCGGCGCACCGATGACCGGCGCACGCAGATCCGCGAAAAGCTTTCCCGGGTTGTTCAACTCGACGCTCCTGAAAAGCAGGAAATTCTACGCGCTCGACGACCGGTGCCGAACCTGCTTCGGTTCTACAATGTGAAGCGTGGTCCGGGTGCCGTGTGCCCCGGTTCAACCGCTGCTCTCATCCTTCTCCCGCGCTTTGCCCTTATCGCTCCACGATCATGAAGAACATGCCTGAATTCGTTTCCCTCGGCTGCAGGGACTGCAGAAGCCTCGACGCGCTCGAAATCGATTTCTCGATGGCTTTCCAGCCGATCGTCGACGTGTCCAGCCAGTCGATCTTCGGTTATGAAGCGCTGGTGCGCGGGTTGAACGGCGAGGGCGCCGCGGCGATCCTCGGGCAGGTCGACGACACCAACCGCTACCGCTTCGACCAGGCGTGCCGAGTCAAGGCGATCGACCTCGCGGCGCGCCTCGGCCTGCAGGGCATGCTCAGCATCAACTTTCTGCCCAACGCGGTGTATCGCCCCGAGACCTGCATCCGCGCGACGCTCGAAGCCGCGAAGGAGCACGATTTCCCGACGAACCGCATCATGTTCGAAGTCACCGAAGGCGAGCGAGTCACCGATCACGCGCACCTGAAGAGCATCCTCACCGCGTACCGGGAGCTCGGCTTCATGACCGCGATCGACGATTTCGGCGCGGGCTACTCGGGTCTCAACCTGCTCGCCGAATTCCAGCCGCACCTGATCAAGATCGACATGGCGCTCACGCGCAACATCGACAAGGACCACGTGCGCCGCGCGATCGTCTTCGCGATACTCACCGCGTGCAGGGAGCTCGGCATCCGGGTGATCGCCGAAGGCGTAGAGACGCGCGAAGAATGCCTGACGCTCGCCGACGAAGGCGTCGAGCTTTTCCAGGGTTATCTCTTCGCCAGACCGCAGTTCGAGCAGCTGCCGATCGTCCCCCCGGAAAGCTGGGCGGCGATCGAATCGCGCCGCACCGCGACGGCGTCGCTGCGCTCCAGCCGCCGCTGAGCGGACCCGGAGGGGACAGACCCCGGTTTTGTTGTTGGAAAGGGGGCTGTCCCCGGTTTGATCTGGGGCCTGCCCCGCCCGCCCCCTCAGGCGCACAACTTGCGACTTCCGGAAACATGAATTCACTCCGGAGCCCCTCATGCGCATCCACCACCTGAACTGTATTTCCACCTGCCCTGCCGGCGGCAAGCTCATGGACGGCCGCACCGAGTCCATCGTGCGGCGGGGAGAGCTCGCGTGTCACTGCCTGCTCATCGAGACCCCCGATACGCTCGTGCTCGTCGACACCGGCCTGGGCCTGCGCGACGTGATGAACCCGCACAGCCGCCTGAGCGGGTTTTTTCTGGCACTGCTCAAACCGGACTTCCGCGAAGAGATGACGGCGATCCGGCAGGTCCAGAGGCTCGGCTACGATCCTCGCGACGTGCGCCACATCGTGCTCACGCACCTCGATTTCGATCACGCCGGCGGCCTCGACGATTTTCCCGAAGCGACGGTGCACATGATGGCGGTGGAGCACGAGTACGCCGCACAGCAGAAGACGTGGCTCGATCGCCAGCGCTTCAGGCCGCAGCAGTGGAACACGCGCTCCAACTGGCGTTTCTACGCGCCGGACGCGGGCGACGACTGGTTCGGCTTCGAACGCGTGCGCTCGCTCACCGGAGTGCCTCCCGAAATCGCGATGGTCCCGCTGATCGGCCACACTCACGGGCACGCCGGCGTCGCGGTGCAGCGCGGCGACCGCTGGCTGCTGCAGGCGAGCGACGCCTACTTCTATCACGCCGAGATGGACCTCGAGCACCCGCGCTGCACGCCCGGCCTGCGCTTCTATCAGTGGATGATGGAAAAGAACCGCAGCGCGCGCCTGTGGAACCAGCACCGCCTGCGCGAGCTCAAACGCGACCACTCGCGCGAAGTCGAAATCTTCTGCGGCCACGACATCCACGAGTTCGAGCGGCTCTCCGGCCATTCCGCGCGCGTTCCGGCGGACCGGCTGACGGGCGCGGTGCCCGCTTAACGACAGACCCTTTTTTCTCGAAGGGCGCGAAGGGGAAGGTCGCGTGCCGAATGACGGAACGGTAGTGGATAACCCACCCCCACCGTAACCCTCCCCCTGAGGGGGAGGGAATGTTTTTTGTCATCCGCAGTGCGGATAACTCTCCTTCCCCCTCAGGGGGAAGGTTGGGATGGGGGTGGGGTCCCCCTTCACCCTTCACCCTTCACCCTTCACCCTTCACCCTTCACCCCTTCACCTCCGGCGCTATACTCAGCGCCGCATGCCCATCGCCCTCTCCCCGCTCGAGCTCGTCTACTGCACCTTCATACTGCTGCTCGCCTACGGCTTGCGCGGCAGCACCGGTTTCGGCGGGGCGCTCGGGATGCCGCTGCTCGCGCTGGTCATCCCGATCAAGACGCTCGTTCCGGTGTGGACGCTGCTCGGCATCGCGTCATCGATCACGATCGTCGGACACGAGCGCAGGCACGTCGATATGCGCGCCGTCGTGCCTTTCCTGCCGTGGTGTCTGCTCGGCATCGGCCTCGGCCTCTATGTCTTCGCGACGCTGGACGCGGCCACACTCGCCCGCGCACTCGGTGCGCTCGTGATCGCCTACGCCGCGTATTCGCTGTGGGGCATGATGCGCAAGCGCGCCGTCGAACGCTCGCAGTCCCGCGTGGTCGCGCCGCTGGCCAGCGCGCTCTCGGGCGTGGTCGGTGCGACGTTCGGCACGATGGCGACGGTGTTCTTCGTCATGTATCTCGACACGCGCAGCCTGCCGAAAGAAGCTTTTCGCGCGACGATGTCGGCGATGCTGCTCGTGCTCAGCGTGGTGCGCGGCATCGGCTACTTCGCGGTCGGTGAGTTCACGCGGGAATCGTGGGTGCTGTTCGCCGCCGCTCTGCCGGCGATGATCATAGGCATCTACATCGGCAACCGCATCCACCTCGCGATCAGCGAGACGACTTTCAGGCGGCTCGTCATCTTCACCCTTTTCATCTGCGGCATTCCGCTGCTGCTGCGATAGCAGGGTCCGTATCGCGGACGCTCGCTTTGACAAGCCGCACCCCACGGCGCAAATTAGCCGCGTCGCCGCCCGTGACCACGATAAGGTCGCGCGGCCACTCTACAGGGGGAAGTCCATCATGCAGTATCGCGCGCGCAATTTCCTGAAGCTCACCTTGGCGGCCGCGGCGGGTCTCACGCTGCTCGCCCTCGCAGTCGCGCCCGACGCGGCTCAATACAGCCTCACCGTCAACAAGGATCGCCTGCTCAACGCGCAGAACGAGCCCCACAACTGGCTCATGATGAACGGCGACTACGGCTCGATCCGCTATTCGAAGCTCGCGCAGATCAACCGCGACAACGTCAAAGACCTGCGGATGGTGTGGGCGCTCGCGCTCGGCGGCATGCAGGACGTCGGCCAGAACGGGCCCGAGAACGAGGTGAACCCGCTGATCGACAACGGCTACATGTATACGACCGACGGCTGGGGCACCGTCTACAAGATCGACGCGCGCAATCCGCACAAAGGCGAGTTCATGTGGATCGCCGATCCGGGCGTTCCCCACAAAGGGAACGTGCCGCGCACCCGCGGCATCGCGCTGTGGGAGGACCTCGTGATCGCGAATCTTCCGGACGGGCGCGTCATCGCGATCAATCGCGACAACGGCGAGATCGTGTGGGACAAGATGATCGCGAAAGCGAACGAGTTCGGCAGCCAGGAGAAGTTCTATACCGCGCCGATCACGGCCGAAGGCAAAGTCATCATCGCCAACGGCGCAGGCGACGGCAAGACGCGTGGATGGATCGCCGCGCTCGACGCGCGCACCGGGAACGAGGTGTGGCGCTGGTATGCGGTGCCGCGGCCGGGCGAGCCCGGCAGCGAAACCTGGAAAGACAAGAACAATGCGTGGAAGACCGGCGGCGGCGGACTGTGGCAGACCGGCTCGTACGATCCCGCGACGCGGCTGACGATCTGGGGAACGGGCAATCCCATCCCGCAGTACGATCCGCAGGCCCGTCCCGGCGACAACCTCTATACGAATTCCGCGGTCGCCATCAACATCGACACGGGCAAGCTGGCGTGGCACTTCCAGTACACGCCGAACGACTCGTGGGATTACGACGAAGTCGGCATCCACATGCTTCACGATTCCACGATCAACGGACAGGCGCGCAACGTGGTCACCCATTTCGGGCGCAACGGGTTCTTCTATACGCTCGACCGCAAGAACGGCAAGTTCATCAAG
>JAQGNC010000431.1 GCA_028292065.1 Betaproteobacteria bacterium | reverse complement strand
GAGGTGGTCGCCGCGGCGTTTGAACAGTTCTTCGTCCGAATAGCCCATGGTCTCGGGCTTGCCGCGGCCGATCATGACCTGGAAATACACCGGCTCGAGGCTGTCGTTGATGTAGCCGTGGATGACTCCGGGCGGGCACGCGATGCACTCCCACGCGCCGAGCCGCACGTCGAGGCGCTTGCCCGATTCGTCTTCGAGGAAGACGTTGAGGAAGCCCTGCAGCACGAAGAAGACTTCCTCGACTTCATGGGTGTGTGCGGCGTTGCCCTGGCCGGGCTGGACGTACATGATCGACAGCGTGAAGCCGCGAGGCGGGATCACGTTCTGGTCGCCGTGCTTGCCCGAGCCGCCGGCGCCGATGAATCGATGCTGCGCGCGCTTGTAGCCTTCGATCTTCGCGTCCTCGAACGCGTTCCAGTCGGGTTTGCGGTCGACGAAGCGCGCGACATAGCGCTGGGCGATCTCTTCGATCGAAAGTCCCGCCACTTCGGGCGGCATGGGGTGTCTTGCCTGGCTCATGAACCTCTACTCCCAATAAGTGTAGTGCCTGTCGGACCCACAGCTGGGGTCTGACGCCGGCTTTTTGGGGTCAGACCCCGGTGTGATCCAAGGCGCGGGCGCCTCGAGATCGCCGCGTCGCTGCCGCTCCTCGCGATGACGCGTGTTTGATGTCATTGCGAGGAACGCGGTGACCCTTCGACGCCGCTCAGGACAGGCTACGCGACGTCGTGGCGCACGGCGCTCACATCTTCAAAAGCTTCTTCGCGTTGCCGCTCAGGATCTTCGCCTTGTCCTCGGCCGAGAGCGAGATGCGTTCCATCCACTCGGTTCCCGGACGGTTCTCGACATACGGCCAGTCGATCGCGAACAGGATGCGGTCGGCGCCCATCTCCATGATGCTGCAGAGCATCGCGGGATCGGAGAAGTTGCCGCTGGTCGTGATGTAGAAGTGCTCGCAGAAGGTGTCGCGGAACGCCACCGCACGGTTGCCCTTGCGCGAGAGCGTCGCGTCGATGCGCCACAGCGAGAACGGCAGCGATTCGCCGAGGTGGCCGAGGATGATCTTCAAGTTCGGATACGCGTCGAACACGCCGCTCAGGACCATGCGGATGCCTTGCGTCGCGGTCTCGACGGTGAAACCCCAGCCCGCGGTCAGCAGCGCCGGGAACTCCTTCAGGTAATCCTTGTAATACGCCTCGACGACCGCCGGGTGAGGGGTGGCGGGGTGCAGGTAGATCGGCACGTCGAGCGCCTCTGCGCGCTCGAAGATCGGCCAGAAGCGCTTGTCGTCGATGAAGAGCCCTTTGGTGAGGCCGTGGATCATCGCGCCTTTCATGCCGAGCGTGTTCACGCAGCGCTCGAGCTCGTCGGCCGCGGCTTTGGGATCGATCGCAGGCAGCGTGGCGAAACCCGCGAAGCGCGTCGGGTTAGAGCGCACGGTCTCGGCGAGCCGGTCGTTCGCACGCTTCGCGAGCGGCACCGCGAGCTCGGCGTCCATGAGGTGCGTGGCCGGCGCGGCGTGCGAGAGCACCTGGATGTCGATCCCGCCTTCGTCCATCTCCTTGATGCGCTGCGCGCCGAGGTCGGAGAGGCGCGCGGCGAGGTGCGGCCGCTTCTCGGACTCGCCGAAATGCTCGACGATCTCGGCGTCGAAGTAATGCTCCTCGATCGCGATGACTTGTGGTTTTTCTTTCATGCGGACGCCTTTTGTTGGATGAGTTGCCAGAGTCGCGGTGGAGAGAGCGGCAGCTCGCGCGGCGTGACGCCGAGCGAGCGCAGTGCAGCCCCGACGGCATTCGCGATCACGCCGCCGACGGGGATGATGCCGCCTTCGCCCGCGCCTTTCGCGCCGAGCGGGTTGTGCGGCGAAGGGTAGTTCTCGAGCGCGATCACGCGCACGTTAGGGAAATCCATCGCGGTCGGCATCAGGTAATCGGCGAGCGAGCCGGTGAGGAGCTGGCCTTCCTCGCTATAGACCAGGTGCTCGAGAAACACGCCGCCCAGGCCTTGCACGATCGCCCCGAGCGTCTGCCCGTGCAGGGTATGCGGGTTGACGATGCGGCCGACGTCTTCGACCGCGACGTAGTCGACGACCTCGACGTGCCCGGTCTGCGGATCGACCGCGACGTGAGCCGCGTGCGAGCCGTAGCTGTAAGTGCGCTGGTTGCTTGAGAACGTGCCTTCGGCGCTGAACGGACCGAAAGCGGGAGCGAACTCGGCGAGCGTCAGCAGTTTCTCGCCGGGACCCTGGATGCGCTCGCCGTCGATTTCGACGTCGCCGCGGGCACAGCCGAAATGGACAGCAGCCGCGTCGCGGATCTGCCCGGTCAGCTTCGTTGCCGCGGCGAGGATCGCCGAACCGCCCATGACCGTGCTGCGCGAGCTGTACGAGCCGAAGCCTTCGATCACGCCGCTGGTCGAGCCGTGATGGACCGCGCGGATGGACGTCATCGGCAACCGGAGCGCGTCTGCGGCAATCTGGGTGAACACGGTCTCGAGCCCCTG
>JAQGNC010000422.1 GCA_028292065.1 Betaproteobacteria bacterium | reverse complement strand
GGCGCGGCGGTTGGCATCGACATGGGCGTGGCGTCATTCCTGACCACCAGCAACGGCGCCAGGAGGCCCACAATGCCGCGGCGCCAACGATTTCGGCACTCACGCCGAGCATTTCGCCGAGATGGTTCGCCAGGCGGTCTTCGAGCGCTACAAGGACGAGACCTACACTCGCGGCATCCGCATCTACACCACGCTGTCGGCGCGCCACCAGGAAGCGGCTTACACCGCGCTGCGGCGCGGGGTGCACGAATACGATCGCCGGCACGGCTATCGCGGCCCCGAAGGGTACGCCGAGCTGCCGCCGAAGCTCAACGACGAAGTCCTCGAAGAAGCGCTGCAGGACGTTTCCGATAACGACGACCTGCTCGCGGCGGTGGTGACCGAGGCGAGCCCGAAGCTCGTGAAGGTGTATCGGCGCGGCGGCGAGAGCCTGGAGATCAGCGAGGAAGGCCTGCGCTTTGCCGCGCGCATGCTCGGCGACAAGGTCAACGCGAACCAGCGCATCCGCCGTGGCGCGATCGTGCGCATCCAGCAGGACGACAAAGGCCGCTGGCAGATCACGCAGCTGCCCGCGGTCGAGTCCGCGCTGGTCTCGGTCGACCCGCGCGACGGCGCGATACGGGCACTGGTCGGCGGTTTCGACTTCAACCGCAACCAGTACAACCACGTCACCCAGGCGCTGCGCCAGCCCGGGTCGAGCTTCAAGCCTTTCATCTACTCGGCGGCGCTCGAAAAAGGCTTCACCGCCGCGACGATCATCAACGACGCGCCGCTGACGTTCTCGTCGACCCAGACCGGCTCCGAGCCGTGGGAACCCAAGAACTACGACGGCAAGTTCGAAGGCCCGATGCGCCTGCGTACCGCGCTGGTGAAATCGAAGAACCTCGTGTCGGTGCGCATCCTCCAGGCGATCAGCCCGCAGTACGCGCAGGACTACATCAGCCGCTTCGGCTTTGACCCGAAGATGCACCCGCCGTATCTGACGATGGCGCTCGGCGCCGGCAACGTGACCCCGATGCAGATGGCGCAGGCGTATTCGGTCTTCGCCAACGGCGGCTACCGCGTCCCGCCGTATTTCATCGATCGCGTCGAAGACAACCGCGGCAACGTGCTGCTCCAGGCCAAACCGCAGCGTGCCGGCGACGGCGCCGACCGGGTGATCGACGGGCGCAACGCGTTCATCATGCAGAGCATCATGCGCGACGTGGTGCGCATGGGCACCGCGGCACGCGCGATGAAGCTCGGCCGCGGGGATCTCGCCGGCAAGACCGGAACGACCAACGATTTCATCGACGCGTGGTTCTGCGGCTTCAATTCGTCGCTGGTCGCGGTCGCGTGGATCGGTTTCGACCAGCCGCAGACGCTGGGCCGCAATGAAACCGGCGGGACCGCGGCGCTGCCGATCTGGATGGGCTACATGGGACCGGCGCTGAAAGGCGTCCCCGAGACGCCGGTGACGCCGCCGCCCGGCGTGGTCGCGCTGCGCGTGAGCCCCGAGACCGGCATGCGCATCACCGACGGCGAAGGCGGGGTCGTCGATTACTTCTACCAGGAGTTCGTTCCGCCCGAAGGCGGCTCGGCGAACCCGCTCGGCAATGGCGAGCGTCCGGCAGAGGAAGTGCGCAACCAGCTTTTCTAGCGTCATGGCCAAAGACCGCGCACGCAACGACGAACGCAGCCGCATCGCCCATCTCGCCGCGCGAATCATGGCGGAAGACGGGGTCGAAGATTACGCGACCGCCAAGCGCAAGGCGGCGCGCCAGGCCGGCATCCCCGACACGCGCCAGCTCCCGACGAACGAGGAGATCGACGCAGCGCTGCGCGTGCACCAGGCGCTGTACATCGGCGAGGCGCACGCCGAGACCGTGCGCGAGCTGCGCGAGCAGGCGCTCGGGGTCATGCGCGAGCTCGAGCGCTTCAATCCTTACCTGACCGGGTCGGTGCTCTCGGGCAACGCGGGCAAGTACGCCGACATCAACCTGCACCTCTACACCGACAGCGCGAAAGCGCTCGAGATCTGGTTCATCGATCGCGACATCGCGTATCGCGCCGGTCAGGTGCGCTTGTATGTCGCGGAGGAAGCGCGAATGGTGCCGACTTACACGATCGACGACGACGGGATCGAAGTCGAGCTCGTGGTGCTCGGCCTGGACGACTTGCGCCACCCGGTGAGGACGGCGCCCGACGGCAAACCGATCGAGCGGGCGCGCCTGGCGCAGGTCGAGGGGCTTTTGGCCGGGACTTGAGAGCAAACCGGGGTCTGACCCCAGGAAGCCGGGGTCTGACCCCAGAGCAAACCGGGGTCTGACCCCAAGAAGCCGGGGTCAGACCCCAAGTATGCGGGGGTCAAGCCCCGCGGATCGGATTTGCCTCGCGGCGTCGAGCGCGAAGTACGTGAGGATACCGTCGGCGCCGGCGCGCTTGAACGCGAGCAAGGCTTCCATCACGCAACGCTCTTCGTCGAGCCAGCCGTTCTGCGCCGCCGCCTTGAGCATCGCGTATTCGCCGCTCACCTGGTAGACGTAAGTCGGCGCCTTGAAAGTCTCTTTCACGCGCCGCAGGATGTCGAGATACGGCATGCCGGGCTTGACCATCACCATGTCGGCGCCTTCCTGCAGGTCGAGCCCGACTTCCCACAGCGCTTCGTCGCTGTTGGCCGGGTCCATCTGGTACGTGTATTTATTGCCGCCGGCGAGCTGCTTCGTCGACCCGACCGCATCGCGGAAAGGCCCGTAGAAACCGGAGGCGTACTTCGCCGAATACGCGAGGATGCGGGTGTGGATGTAGCCGCCTTTGTCGAGCGCTGCGCGGATCGCGCCGACCCGCCCGTCCATCATGTCGGACGGCGCGACGATATCGACCCCGGCTTCGGCGCACACCAGCGCCTGCTTCTGGAGGATCGCGACGGTTTCGTCGTTGAGCACGTAACCGGCCTGGTCGAGCACCCCGTCGTGGCCGTGGCTGGTATACGGGTCGAGCGCCGCGTCGGTGATGACCCCGAGCTCGGGGAAGCGCTTCTTCAGTGCGGCCACGGCACGCGGGACGAGTCCTTTGCGATTGGTCGCTTCGCGCCCGTCGGGCGTCTTGAGCTTCTTGTCGATCGCGGGGAACAGCGCGACCGCGGGAATACCGAGCTCGACGCAACTCTCGGCGTGCTCGAGCAGCCGGTCGATCGTGTAGCGCATCACCCCCGGCATCGACGTCACCGCTTCGGTGCGCGACTTGCCGTCGATCACGAAGATCGGGTAGATGAGATCGTTGGTCGTCAGCACGTTCTCGCGCATCAGGCGGCGCGAAAAATCGTCGCGCCGCATGCGCCGCATGCGCAGCTGCGGGTATACACCGAGGGGATACATAGTTAAATATTCAAGGTTTTTTGGAGAGCCGGCGCAGCGGGAACTATTCGTAATTATAGTCGTCCTATCCTGCAGACGATGTTTCATCGTCTCCCGCTTCTCCTCCCTGAGCGGGCGCCTTAATCCATTTAAGGCTCTTTGCCCCCGGTTTTACTCCCCTTTAACCGGGGGCTTTTTATTCCAAGGCCCCGGCGGATTTCCGCCGGGGCTTAATTCCAGATCCGCGGCTCGAACCGAGCCGCGG
>JAQGNC010000415.1 GCA_028292065.1 Betaproteobacteria bacterium | reverse complement strand
AGATCGCCGGCGCGGGCGGAGTCCATCCTTCCCAGGATCATCACCGCGTGGAGCAGGCGCCACCACTCGCCGTCAGTCTGGTCCTCCTCCCAGTAGTAATCCTTCTCCAGGAGCTCGGCGATAGCGTCGAGCATCTCGTCGCCGCGCCTCACGCACTCTTCGACGACGTTGCGCGGGACGCGGTCTTCGTCGCGCGCAAGCAGGCGCATCAGGTCGGCGACGGTGGAAGTGCGAAGTGATTCGTCGGAGTAGGTGGCGGGTGCGGAGGTCATTGCGGGGGGAGGCCTGATTCGAAGACCGCGATTATCGCAGTATGCGGCTCAGCCCGACACGAGCACCGCGACCCCTGCGACCGCCAGCAGCGCACCGAGCACGAGCCGCCGGGTCAGCACTTCGGTCCGCAGGAAAAGCGCGCTGTAGAGCAGGGTGAAGATCGGGTACAGCGCGACGAGGGGCGCCACGAGCGATACGCGTCCGACGTGCAGCGCGTGATAGAGGAGGAGCAGCGCGGAGCCGTTGAGGACGCCGGCGGCCATGAACCACGGCACGGCTGCCTTTTGCAGCGGCTGAGGCGCGCCGCGAGGGCGGGTGAGGCCGTAGCCCCAGATCCCCGCGGCGGAGACGGTGTAGCCGATCAGCGTCGCGGCGAACGGGTTCGGCCACATCGTGAGGCCGAGCTTGCCGAGCGTCTGCGCGAGTCCGCGCAGGGCCGCTCCGGACAGCGGAAGGAGCAGCCGCCACCCGGCCGGCGCGGCGGTCGAGCGCCGCCACGACATGAGCGCGAGCGCGGCGACGATCGTCAGGCCGCCGATCACGATCTGCGGCGTGAGCTCTTCGCCGAGCACGACGACCGCGAGCCCGGTCGCGAAGAGCGGGGCGCTGCTCGAGACCGTTCCGGTGAGGGTCGGACCGAGCAGCCGGTTCGATTCGTTGGTGAGCACCGTGACCGCGGCCGGATAGAACACGCCGACCACCGCGAAGATCGCGGCGGCGCCGAGGTGCCACGCGGAAACGTCGAGCAGGAATGGCGAAAGCATCCACCACAGCACGAAAGTCGTCGACAGGCTGATCCTCGCGCCGGCGTAGCTGCTCGCGTGCTGCAGGCCGTAATGCGCGACGATGAGCGCGGCGCCGAAGCACACCGCGGCGAGTAGGGCGAGAGCGGAGGCGGAAGCGATCACTCCGGCTTGGCGCCGGACGCTTTCACGACCTTCGCCCACTTCTCGATCTCGGACTTGATGTGGGCGCTGAACGCTTCGGGTGTGTTGCTCGTGGGATCCATGCCCTGGTTGAGCATGCGCTCCCGCACCTCGGGCGTTTTGAGCGCACGGGCGATGTCTTCGTGGATTTTCCGGACGATGGCGGGCGGTGTCTTCGCCGGCGCGATGACGCCGTACCAGTTGCTCGCGTCGTAACCGGGGAGCGCCGCTTCGGCGATCGTCGGCACGTCCGGCGCGGCGGGGGAGCGCTTCGCCGTTGTCACGCCGAGCGCGCGCAGCCGCCCCGCACGCGCATGGGTGATGCCGGCGCTGATCGTCGGGAAAGCGAGCTGCACCTGTCCGCCGAGGAGGTCGGTGATGCCCGGCGCCATGCCTTTGTAAGGCACGTGAATCATGTCGACCTTCGCCATGGTCTTGAAGAGCTCGACCGCGAGATGGCTCGGCGAGCCGCTGCCGGCGGAGGCGTAGACGAGCTGCCCCGGCTTCGAGCGCGCATACGTGATGAACTCGGCGAGGGTCCGAGCGGGAATCGCGGGGTGGACCACCGCGAGATTCGGCCCGGTCGCGATGAGGCTGACCGGCGCGAAATCCTTGAGGGGATCGTAAGGGAGCTTCGGATACAGGCTCACGTTCACCGCGAAGCCTCCCGTCGTCACGAGCAGGGTGTGGCCGTCGGGTGGTGATCTCGCGGCGATTTCGCTGCCGACCATCTGGTTCGCGCCGCCGCGGTTGTCGAGGATCACCGGCTGGCCCCATGCCTCGGAGAGCTTCGGCGCGACCAGCCGCATCAGGAAGTCGGCGGGGCCGCCTGCGGCGAACGGGACGATCACGCGCACCGGTCTGGTCGGAAAGGTCTGCGCAAAGGTCGGTAAGGAACTGAGCAGCGACATAGCGGCGACGAGCGCCAGCGCGAGTTTGTTCATGCGGTCCGGAAATGCTGTCATTGCGACGAGGCTGCAAGCCGACGTGGCGACCGGCCCGTGGCTGTCGTTCCCAACGGGATTGCTTCGTCACCGTGTTCCTCGCTGAAAAACCGGGTGTCGTCGCGAGGAGCGCAGCGACGTGGCGACCTCGTGGCGCACGCAAAGCGCTTGCGAGCGTCTCGGGATTGCTTCGTCACGGCGTTCCCTCGCAATGACAAGCACACGACGGCGGCAGGGCTGACGTGGCGACCTCGTGGCGCGCGGCAAGCCACAGGCGCCGCTTCAGTCAATCGCAACGACTTTCCCGGGGTTCATGATGTGGTGAGGGTCGAGCGCGCGCTTGATCGCGCGCATCGCCGGGATGGCGCTGCTGAGCTCGGCCTCGAGAAAATCGATTTTCCCGAAACCGATGCCGTGCTCGCCGGTGCACGTGCCGTCCATCTCGAGCGCGCGCATCACGACGCGGGTGTTGAGCGCCTGCGCCTCTTCGATGTCGCGCGGGTTCCGAGGGTCGACGAGGATCACGAGGTGGAAATTACCGTCGCCGACATGCCCGAAGAGCGCGACCGGCATCGACGCGCGCGCGATGTCTTGGTTGGTCGCCGCGATGCATTCGGCAAGCCGCGAAATCGGCACGCACACGTCGGTCGCGACCGCGCGGTTGCCGGGGCGCAGCTGCATGCACGCGGGATACGCATCGTGCCGCGCCTGCCACAGCCGCGTGCGTTCCTCCTGCAGCGTCGTCCACTGAAAATCCATGCCGCCGAGCTCGCGCGCGATCGCCTGGACGGTTTGCGCCTGCTCGGCGACGCCCGCGGGCGTGCCGTGGAACTCGCAGAAGAGCATCGGCGCTTCGCGTAAGCCGAGCCTGCTGTAGCGGTTGACCGCGCCGATGGTGAGCGCATCGAGCAGCTCGCAACGCGCGATCGGGACGCCGAGCTGGATCGTCTGCATCACGGTGCGCACCGCGGCATCGACGCTGGTAAACGCACACGTCGCGGCGGAGACCGCTTCAGGCTGCGGGTAAAGCTTTACCGTGAGCTCGGTGATGATGCCGAGGGTGCCTTCGCTGCCTACGAGGAGCCGCGTGAGGTCGTAGCCTGCGGCGGACTTGCGGGCGCGCCCCGCGGTCTGGACGATGCTGCCGTCGGCGAGCACCGCTTTGATCGCGAGCACGTTCTCGCGCATCGTGCCGTAGCGCACCGCGTTGGTGCCTGAAGCACGGGTTGCCGCCATGCCGGCGAGCGTCGCATCTGCGCCCGGGTCGATCGGGAAGAACAGGCCGGTCGCGGTGAGCTCGCGATTGAGCTGTTTGCGGGTGACGCCGGCTTCGACCGTCACGTCGAGATCCTCAGCGTGGACTGCGAGCACGCGGTTCATCCGCGTCATGTCCACACAGATCCCGCCGCGGATCGCGAGCACGTGGCCTTCGAGCGAGGTACCTGCCCCGAAAGGAACGATGGGCACGCGGTGTTCGGCGCACCGCTTGACGAGCGCGGCGACGTCCTCGGTCGAAGCCGGATACACGACCGCATCGGGCGGTGCGTTCGCGTGCCACGACTCGTCCTTGCCGTGATGCTCGAGCGCCGCCGCGGCAGTGGTGAGCGCCGCGCCGAAGCGCTCCTTGAGTTGCGAAAGGAGCGCTTCAGGCAGCGGCCGGCGGTCGCGGGGCGTATTCATCCCCAGTGAGAGCGTATCCAGCCGCACACTGCAGGCGAGGCGCCTGCGCTACGCGTCATCACGTCACTTCGCGACTTCGTGGTTGGCCATCCGCTCGAGCGCTTTCACCAGCGCCGAGTGGTCCCATTTCGCGCCGCCGTTCGCGGCACACGAGTTGAAGAGCTCCTGCGCGGTCGCGGTGTTCGGCAGCGACATGCCCATCGCGCGCGCGCCGGCGAGGGCGAGCGAAAGATCCTTCTGGTGCAGCTCGATGCGAAATCCGGGATCGAAAGTGCGCTTGATCATGCGCTCGCCGTGAACTTCGAGTATGCGCGAAGCGGCAAAGCCGCCCATCAGCGCCTGCCGCACTTTGGCGGGGTCGGCGCCGGCTTTGGACGCGAAGAGGAGCGCTTCGCCGACCGCTTCGATGTTGAGCGCGACGATGATCTGGTTCGCGACCTTGGTGGTCTGGCCGTCGCCGTTGCCGCCGACGAGCGTGATGTTCTTGCCCATGAGCTCGAACAGCGGTTTTACTTTCTCGAACGCGGCATCCGGTCCACCGACCATGATCGTGAGCGCAGCGTTCTTTGCGCCGACTTCGCCGCCGGAGACCGGTGCGTCGACGTAGTCGCAGCCGAGCTCGTTGATGCGTTTGGCAAACGCTTTCGTCTCGATCGGCGAGATCGAGCTCATGTCGATCACGATCTTGCCTTTCGCAAGCCCTTCAGAGACGCCGTTCGCGCCGAACAGCACTTTCTCGACGTCGGGCGTGTCGGGCAGCATCGTGATCACGATGTCGGATTTCTGCGCCACTTCTTTCGCGCTCGAGCACGCGGTGCCGCCCGCCGCGGTGAGCTCCTCGGGAACCCCGCTGCGGCTTTGCAGGAACAGGCTGTGTCCGCCTTTGATGAGGTTGAGCGCCATGGGTTTGCCCATGATCCCGAGGCCGATGAAACCGATATTGCTCATGCGAGGACTCCCAGTTGAGATGTGCCGATTCTGCCACAGCACCGTGCGGCCGCAGCCGCGTGTAGCGGCTGCGTCAGCGCGCGCCGGGCGATGCTGCTGCTTCGCGGCCGAGGTACGGGCGCAGCCAGCCGAGGCCCGCTTCGGTCGTGGTCTTCGGCTTGTATTCGCAGCCGATCCAGCCGCGATAGCCGATGCGGTCGATGTGCGCGAACAGAAACGGGTAGTTGATCTCGCCGGTCCCCGGCTCGTTACGGCCCGGATTGTCGGCGAGCTGCATGTGCGCAATGCGCGACAGGTTCGCTTCGATCGTTCGCGCCAGATCGCCTTCCATGATCTGCATGTGATAGATGTCGTATTGCAGGAAGAGATTGTCCGAGCCCACTTCGTCGATGATCTCGAGCGCCTGGCGCGAGCCCGTGAGATAGAAGCCCGGAATGTCGCGCGTGTTGATCGGCTCGATCAGCAGCCTGATCCCGGCTTCTTTCAGCTTGAGCGCGGCGAACTTCAGATTCGCGACGAACGTCGTGCGCTGCCGCTCGTCGGTAACGCCGTCGGGACAGAGCCCCGCGAGGCAATTGACCTGCCTGCACCCGAGCGCCGTCGCGTACTCGACCGCGAGGCCGACGCTGTCCTGGAATTCTCCGACTCGCGCAGGGTGACACGCGATGCCGCGCTCGCCTTTGGCCCAGTCGCCCGCCGACAGGTTGTGCAGCACCTGAACGAGCCCGTTTTTCTGCAGCGCTTCGGCGAGACGGTCTTTGTCGTGCTCGTAAGGGAACAGGTACTCGACGCCCTTGAAGCCCGACTTCGCGGCGGCGGCGAAGCGATCCATGAAAGGGTGCTCGTTGTACAGCAGGGTCAGATTGGCGCAGAAATTGGGCATGGGGAGACTTCAGTGTCGGATATCGAATGTCGAGTGCCTGGCGGTTCGTCCGTGCAGCGTAACGCACGACACGTGAATGACCGTCTGCACAGACGGGAGGAGTGTCTTTCGACGTTACGCCCGCGCGGACGCGCCTGTCAACGACGCCGGCGCCGCTTCAGCCGCCGGCGCTCAGCGCGCGAAAATACGCGCGTATGCGCTTTGCATTCGCGCCGAGGTCGCTTTTACCGAGGCGCGATTTGGATCGGATGTCGATGCGGCTGCCGGCGCCGCGCGACCTCACGCGTATCACCACGTCGTCCTTGAAGCGCAGCAGCGGCGTGGTCGCAGTCGCTTCGATGCGGCCTTCTTCAGGCACCGCCGCGACGATGCGCCATCCCATGCCGCGCGCCGCGTGTAACGCCCGTTCGAAAGCGCGGGCGGGGTCGTCGGCGAGGTCGAGCGGCCGTATGTCGGGATAAGCCGCTTTCTGGATGCGCGCGATTTTCTCGCCGCCGTACCCGGGCCCGTTGAAAGTAGTCTGGCGCAGCGCGTAGAGCGCCACGAATGGCGGCGGGTCTTCGGTGTCGGTCGTGATGTCGTGTATGGGGACCATGTCACGCGGCAGTGTAGTGCGCGGGGAGGCGGATGGCGAGGCGGTCGCGCGAGGCGGGGCGCCGGGCGGGCTCGCTATAATGGGTCACTCATGAACCCCCGCAAAGCAATGGTCGGCGTGCTGCTCGCCGCAGGTGAAGGCGTGCGCTTCGGCGGCGGCAAGCTCGTGCATCCGCTCGACGACGGCAGCGCGATCGCCGCGCATGCGGCACGCAATCTCGTGGCGGCGGGCCTCGACGTCGTCGCGGTGGTTCGCGCCGGCGACTTTCCCTTGGCCGACATCCTCGAAGCGGAAGGCTGCCAGGTCATGCCCTGCGCGGATTCGGTGAACGGCATGGGGCATACGCTCGCCCACGGCGTCGCGGCCTCGCGCGATGCGGCCGGGTGGATCGTCGCGCTCGGCGACATGCCGCGGGTGAAACCGGCGACCATCGAGGCGATCGCCGGCGCGCTCGCCGCAGGCGCGGCGATCGCCGCGCCGGTGTACCAGGGAGAGCGCGGTCATCCGGTCGGCTTCGCGTCACGCCTGCGAGACGAGCTGACGCAGCTAGTCGGCGACACCGGCGCGAAAGCGGTGCTGCAAAGGCATGCGGAAGAGATCGTTCTGGTCGAGTGCGACGACCCCGGAGTCGTGCTCGACATCGACCGCAAGGCCGATCTCGACCGGGTCCTGTGATGTTCCTGCCTCGCGCGCTCGCACGCGCCCTGCGCGGTGGTGTCGCGCTCGTGACCTTGAGGCGAGTCTCACGCGACGACTTCGCGCCCGCTGCCGAGCTGTTCGCCGCGCTCGTCGCGATAGACCTCCTGTTGATGTTCGCGTTTTCGATGGCCGCTTTCGGCCTTCGCGGCGAGCTCAACGTCTACGAGCTTTCCCGCGCGCTGATGTACGTGCCGATGGTCCTGCTGCTCGGCATCTTCGCCCGCAGGCTCGATCCCACTGCGGACGTGCTGCTGCTGCCGGTCGCGCTCGGCGCCGCGAGCGTGGTGATGAACGTGATCACCTCGGCGCTGTACATCCTCGCGCAGCACCAGATCATCCCTTTCGTCGAAACCTACTGGTCGACGATCGATATCGCGGTCCTCGTGTGGTCGGGGGTGATCGTGCTCGCGGCAGCTTTTCGTCTGCTCGAGTCCGGTGCGATCGCGCGCCTCGCCGCGGGAGTCGCGGCTCTCGCGCTCGTGGTGCTGCCGGCGTACTGGCTGCCGCAGGGTCTCGTCTGGGTGCCTCCGCGCGACGAGAGCGCGGCCGACGCGGTCACCGGCTTCTACTCGCTCGGCGAAGAAAAAGCGTTTTACGCCCAGCAGGGCGCGCTCGAGCGCGAGCTCGAAGCGGTGCAGCCGCAAAGGCCGGGTGTCGCCGACCTGTATGTCGTCGCGGCGGGGCTGTATGCCGGCGAAGACGTTTTCATGAAGGAAGTGAAGATGATCACCGAGCTGCTCGGCAAGCGCTTCGACGCGGCGGGCCGCACCGTGACGTTGATCAACAACGTCAAGACGCTCGAAGAGCACC
>JAQGNC010000396.1 GCA_028292065.1 Betaproteobacteria bacterium | reverse complement strand
CGTCCGCGCCGGCCGCACGCAGCTTCACGGCGAGGGCGACGCCGAGCGCGTCGGCGTCGGCTGCGGGTCCTTCGATTTCGGCGCGCGCGGTGCGGGTGCCGTCGGGCGCACCGACGTAGCCTCGCAGCCGCAGCGTCGTGCCGGAGATTTCGCCGTACGCGGCGAGCGGCACGTTGCACGATCCGGCGAGCATGCGTGCGACCGCGCGTTCGGCCAACACGCAAAGCTCGGTGTTCGCGTGGTTCAGCGGGGCGACGAGGCGCCGCACGTCTTCACGGTCGGCGCGGCACTCGAGGCCGAGCGCCCCCTGGCCGGCCGCAGGGAGGCTTACGTCGGTCGGAATCAGCCAGCGGATGCGCTCGGCGAGCCCGAGGCGCTTCAGCCCCGCTGACGCGAGGATGATCGCGCCGTACTGGCCTTCGTCGAGCTTGCGCAGCCGCGTCGGCACGTTTCCGCGCAGCGGCCTGACGACCAGATCGGGGCGCCGTGAACGCAGCTGGCTTTCGCGGCGCAGGCTCGACGTCCCCACGACCCCGCCTTCGCGCATCTCGGCGATCTCGGCGTAAGTGTTCGACACCAGCGCATCGCGCGGGTCGGCGCGCTCGGGCATGGCCGCGAGCACGTGGCCGTCGAGCAGCGCCATCGGCACGTCCTTCATCGAATGCACCGCGAGGTCCGCTTCGCCGCGCGCGAGCGCTTCCTCGAGCTCCTTCACGAAAAGACCTTTGCCGCCGACTTTGGCGAGCGATACGTCGGTCTTGCGATCGCCTTCGGTGGTCATGCCGTTGAGCACGACCTCGAGCCCGGGATAGAGCGCTACGAGCCTCGCCTGGATGTGCCGCGCCTGCCACATCGCGAGCGCCGACTCGCGAGTCGCGATAACGATCCGCCGCGGAAGCGGGGGCGGTGACGAGGCTGACATGGGGAAACGTGAAGGCGGGATTGGAGGTGAAAATTTTACCATGGTGCATTGCAGCCGCGGCCGGTGTAGGGAGGGTTAGGGGGGTGGTTTGTCGTGCTTCAGAACGGCCGAGCGAGCCCAAGCGAGCACAAGGAAAGCGGGGCTCGTTCAGTCACATCGCTGGGCGGGTTCGGAACAACTGCGCCAACGGCTCACGTCTTTCCGAACTCCCTCACGATGTGATGTTGTCGTCGGCTCACTGCGATCTTTTCGTCGCAGCCTTTGAGCATCACGAGCCACTGGGTCTCGCCTTCCGCGCCGCCGCGCTCGAAACCGCGGATCGCCGCGCGCGCGATGAGGCAGTTGCGGTGCACCCGCACGAAGCGATCGGGGTATTCCTGCTCGAGGCGCGCGAGCGCGTCCTCGATGAGGTATTCGCGCTCGGCGGTGCGCACGGTGACGTACTTCAGCTCGGCTTTGAGATACACCACGTCGTCGATCGGTATCAGGTGGATGCGTCCGCGCTCCTGCGCCGACAGGAACGCCGGGGCGCGGTCGCTCAGCTCGCGCAGCGCCTCGATGGTCGGCGCGCGGGCGGTGGTCACGCGTTTCAACGCCTGCAGCAGGCGCGCGGTCCTGATCGGCTTCAGGAGGTAATCGATCGCGTGCACTTCGAAAGCGCGGATCGCGTAGGCGTCGTAGGCGGTCGTGAACACGATCGCGGGCGGCTCGGGGAGCTTCTGCAGGTGCTGGGCGAGCTCGATGCCGTCGATCTCGGGCATGCGGATGTCGAGAAGGATCAGGTCGGCGCC
This sequence comes from Betaproteobacteria bacterium, assembly GCA_028292065.1. Lineage (GTDB taxonomy): Bacteria > Pseudomonadota > Gammaproteobacteria > Burkholderiales > SG8-41 > JAQGMV01. Next base: position 2,977 of record JAQGNC010000396.1, on the reverse strand, counting down.
GGTCGCGGCGAGCGCGTCGAGCGCCGCACGCGCATTGGCCGCTTCGCCGACGATTTCGAGCTCGATCTCGGCTGCGCAGTCGGCGAGCAGATCCTTCAGCCGCGCGCGCGCCGGCGCTTCGTCGTCGACGATCAGTATCCGCAGCGCGCTCATGCGGCGGGCGCTTTCACGTAAGGCATCACGATGTGCACCTGGTACGTATCCTCGCGCACGCGGCTCTCGAGCACCGCCTCGGCGTCGAAATGCAGCTGCAGGCGTTCGCGGATGTTGTTGAGCGCCATCTTGTTGCCGCCATGGTGATTGCCCTCCTTCGAATAAGGATTGCGCAGCACCGCGTGCACCTGGTTGCGCGCCGTATAGATGTCGATGCTCACTTCACCCGGCTCCACGCGAGGCTCGATGCCGTGATACACCGCGTTCTCGAGCAGCGGCTGCAGGATGAGCGGAGGCACCAGCGCGTCGGCGGGCATGTTGTCGATCCGCCACGCGACGCGGAGCCGGTCGCCGAGACGCAGCTCTTCGAGCGCCAGGTACTGGCGGCAGAGCTCGACTTCGCGCGAGATCGGAGAGAGCTCGCGATTGTCGCCCATGACCACGCGAAACAGGTCGGCGAGATCTTCGAGCGCGACTTCGGCTCGCTTGGGCTCCTGCCTGATGAGCGACAGCACCGCGTTCAGGCTGTTGTAGAGGAAGTGGGGGCGGATACGCGCCTGCAGCGCCTGCAGCCGCGCCTCCGCCAGCGCCGGCGACAGCGCACGGCCTCGCAGGTTGAAATACGAGAGCAGCATGACGGTGATGAGCAGCGCGATCACTGCGTAACGCTCGAAAGCGACTGCCGCCTCGCGCGTGCTGCCGAACACCAGCACTGCGATGAATGCCGACAGCGCGAGCACGATGACGATGACGACCGCGGCCCCGAGAAAGTACGGCAGCCGCCGCAGCAGGCCGCTCAGCGCGACGAGCGCGAGCAGGCACACGATGAGCAACGGCTGCAACAGCGCGGAGATACCGAGGAGCTCCGGCCACGCGGCGGCGAGCGTCGGCGCCCTGATCACCGCCGCACCGATTCCGCACATGTTCACGATGAGCAATATGCGCAGCAGAATGCCCAGGTTGCGGAAGTTGGGCAAAGCGCTGGTATAGGCGTTTTGATTTATACTGGCCACACGCGCATGTTCGATCGAACCTGACGCTCTCCCGTAAAACACCGGTCCGCACCTCGCAGGTCTCGACACCAGCCGCTCGACGCATCGTCACAAACGAATAGCGTCGCCTCGAAGACCGCGGAAACGGACAGCACGAATTCTAGCAGGGCCACATGTCATCGAGTGAAAAGCCGCGCCACAAGCCGAAGGTCTGGTCGGGTCGCTTCGACGAGCCGGTCACCGACCTCGTCAAACACTTCACCGCTTCGGTCGGCTTCGACCAGCGTCTGGCGGAGTTCGACATCGACGGCTCGCTCGCGCACGCGCAGATGCTGCATGCGGTCGGCATCCTCACGGCGGAGGATCTCGCGTCGATCGAGCGCGGCCTGGAGCAGATACGCTCGGACATCCGCAGCGGCGCTTTCGAGTGGTCGGTCGATCTCGAAGACGTGCACCTGAACATCGAGCGGCGTCTCACCGATCTGGTCGGCGACGCCGGCAAGCGCCTGCACACCGCGCGCTCGCGCAACGACCAGGTGGCGACCGACATCCGGCTGTATCTCAGAGCCGCGATCGATCGGATGCTCGTGCTCGTCAAAGGGCTGCAGCGCGGGCTCCTCGATCTCGCCGAGAAGCACACCGACACCGTGATGCCCGGTTTCACGCACCTGCAGGTCGCGCAGCCGGTGTCCTTCGCGCATCACCTGCTCGCGTATTTCGAGATGCTCTCGCGCGACGCGCAGCGCCTCGCCGACTGCCGCAAGCGGGTCAACCGCCTGCCGCTCGGCGCCGCGGCGCTCGCCGGAACGTCTTTCCCGATCGACCGCCAGATGGTCGCCAAGGCGCTCGGCTTCGACGGGGTGTGCGAGAACTCGCTCGACGCGGTGTCCGATCGCGATTTCGCGATCGAGTTCTGCTCGTGCGCAGCGCTCCTCATGACCCACCTCTCGCGCTTTTGCGAAGAGCTGATCCTGTGGATGAGCCCGCGCTTCGGCTTCATCGATCTCGCCGACCGTTTCTGCACCGGCTCGTCGATCATGCCGCAGAAGAAGAATCCCGACGTGCCCGAGCTGATCCGCGGCAAGACCGGGCGCGTGAACGGACACCTGGTCGCGCTCCTGACCCTGATGAAAGGCCAGCCGCTCGCGTACAACAAGGATAACCAGGAAGACAAGGAACCGCTGTTCGACACCGTCGACACCGTCACCGCGAGCCTCGCGGTGTTCACCGAGATGCTTGGCGGGATCGAAGTCAAACGCGACGCGATGCGCGAAGCGGCGCGCCAGGGTTATGCGACCGCGACCGACCTCGCCGATTACCTCGTGAAAAAAGGCGTACCGTTTCGCGAAGCGCACGAAGCGGTGGCGTTAGCCGTGCGTCATGCCGAGACCCGCGGCAAAGACCTTGCCGAGCTCGATCTCGCCGAGCTTCAGAAGTTTTCGAAGCTCATCGAAGACGACGTATTCGACGCGCTCACCCTCGAAGGCTCGATGGCGGCGCGCAGCCACATCGGCGGCACCGCCCCGACGCGCGTGAAGCAGGCGATCGCGAAAGCGCGTAAAGCGCTCTAACGAGCGCTTTGCGCGCCGCGCCGGTGAACGCCAAAGAGGGAAACTACGTTTCCCTCCTTGAACCTCCTTTCCTCGGCTCGCGCCCGCTCGCATGGTCGCCTTGACCCGCGGGGTCTGACCCCGGCTTTTTGGGGTCTGACCCCGGTTTGTGTCTGCGGAACATGAAACCACCCTGGCCCCACATCGAGCGCGCGATCGCCGAAGCGAGGTCGGTGCCATTTCACATCGAGCAGCGCACCGCGGCGAGCGGCGGCTGCATCA
>JAQGNC010000683.1 GCA_028292065.1 Betaproteobacteria bacterium | reverse complement strand
CGCGGTCAACGACGCGCCGGCGGGAGCGGACAGGACGATCACGACCGCTGAAGACACTGCATACACTTTCAGCGCGGCGGATTTTGGCTTTACCGACAGCTTCGACTCTCCGGCCAATACGCTCTCGAACGTGCGCTTAAGCTCGGTGCCCGGCGCCGGAACCCTGGCGCTCTCGGGCGTTGCGGTAAGCGCGGGACAATTCGTCTCGGTCGGCGCGATCAACGCAGGGCGTCTCAAATTCACGCCTGCGGCGAACGCGAACGGCGCCGCTTACGCGAGCTTCACTTTCCAGGTGCAGGACAACGGCGGGGTCGCGAACGGCGGCGTCGACACCGACGCGACCGCCCGTACGATGACGGTGAACGTCACTTCGGTGAACGACGCGCCTGCAGGCACGAACAAGACGGTGACCACGCTCGAAGGCGCCGCATACACCTTCAGCACCGCCGATTTCGGCTACACCGACGCGGCCGACGGCAACGCGCTGCTCGACGTGAGGATCGCGAGCGTGCCGGGCGCCGGAAGCCTGACCCTTGCCGGTGTCGCCGTGGTGAGCGGCCAGTTCGTGTCCGCTGCGAGCATCGCTGCCGGCGACCTGAAATTTCTTCCCGCCGCAGACGCGAACGGCGCGGCCTACGCGAGCTTCACCTTCCAGGTGCGGGACGACGGCGGTATTGCGAACGGCGGCGTCGACACCGACCCGACCGCCCGGACGATGACGGTCAACGTTACTTCGGTGAACGACGCACCGTCGGGCGCGGACAGAACGGTGACGACGCTCGAAGACACGGCTTACATCTTCGGCGCCGCGGATTTCGGATTCGCCGACCCTGCCGATTCGAACGCGCTGCTCAACGTGAAAATCGTGACGCCGCCCGGCGCCGGAAGCCTGACGCTCTCCGGCGTCGCTGTCGCCAGCGGCCAGTTCGTGTCGGCTGCAAGCATTGCGGCGGGCGCCCTTTCGTTCAACCCGGCCGCGAACGCCAACGGCGCCGCCTACGCGAGCTTCACTTTCCAGGTGCAGGACGACGGCGGGGTCGCCAACGGCGGCGTCGATACCGATCCCACGCCGCGCACGATGACCGTCGACGTGACCGCGGTGAACGATGCGCCTGCCGGCGCCGACAGGACGGTGACCACGCTCGAAGACACCGCGTACACCTTCGGCGCCGCCGACTTCGGTTTCAGCGATCCGGCGGACGCCGCGCCCAATGCGCTGCTCAGCGTGAGAATCGCGACCCTGCCTGCGGCGGGAAGCCTCACGCTCTCGGGCGCCGCCGTCGCCAGCGGACAGTTCGTGTCGGCTGCGAGCATCGATGCGGGCGACCTGAAATTCGTCCCCGCCGCGAATTCGAACGGCGCGCGCTATGCGAGCTTCACGTTCCGGGTGCGCGACGATGGCGGAGTCGCCAATGGCGGGGCCGACACCGACGCCACGGCGCGAACGATGACGGTGAACGTCACGTCGGTGAACGATGCACCGGCGGGCGCGAACACCACGGTGACCACGCGCGAAGACGCCGCGTACACTTTCAGTGCCGCCGATTTCGGCTTCGCCGACTCGTCCGACGCCGCGCCGAACACGCTACTCAACGTGAAGATCGCCACGCTGCCGGGCGCGGGGCAGCTCACGCTTGGCGGTGCGGCGGTCACTGCGGGGCAATTCGTCTCCGCGGCAAGCATCGCTGCCGGGGACCTTTCGTTCATGCCCGCGGCCAACGCGAACGGCGCCGCTTACGCGAGCTTCACTTTCCAGGTGCAGGACGACGGCGGTGTGGCGAACGGCGGGATCGACATGGACGCCACCGCGCGCACGATGACCGTCGCCGTGACGTCGGTCAACGACGCGCCCGCGGGCGCGGACAGGACCGTCGCGACGCTCGAAGACACGCGCTACACCTTCACCGCTGCCGACTTCGGCTTCACCGACCCGAACGATGCGAACGCGCTGCTCGCCGTGAGAATCGCGAGCCTGCCCGCGGCGGGTGGTCTCACGCTCGCGAACGTGGCGGTGACGAGCGGCCAATTCGTGTCGGCAGCAAGCATCGCCGCGGGCGATCTCCAGTTCGTTCCCGCTGCGAACGCGAGCGGCGCGGCATACGCGAGCTTCACGTTCCAGGTGCGCGACGACGGCGGCACCGGCAACGGCGGCGTCGACCTCGATCCGACGCCGAAGACGATCACGATCGACGTGACAGCGGTCAATGACGCGCCGGTCGCGAGCAACCGCAGCGTGACGATGCTCGAGGACGGCGCTTACACCTTCAGCGCTGCCGACTTCGGTTTTGCCGACCCCGCTGACGCCGCGGGTGCCGGCGCGAATGCGCTGAGCGCGGTCAGGATTTCGACGCTGCCGCTCGCCGGCACGCTCGCGTGCGATTTTGTGCCGGTGACCGCGGGCCAGCTCGTTTCGCTCGCCGAGCTCGACGCGGGCAAGCTCATCTTCATCCCGGCGGCGAACGCGAACGGCGCGAGTTATGCGAGCTTCACGTTCCAGGTGAAGGACGACGGCGGCATCGCGAACGGCGGTGCGGACCTCGATGCGATCGCTCGCACCATGAGCGTGAACGTGACCGCGGTGAACGACGCGCCTGCAGGCGCGGACAACATCGTAGCCACGCGCGAAGACGTCCCGTATACGTTCAGCGCCGCCGATTTCGGTTACACCGACGCGCAGGACTCGAACGCGCTGCTCAGCGTGAAAGTCGCCACGCTGCCCGCCGCGGGCACGCTCACGCTCGCCGGTGTCGCGGTGACGAGCGGGCAATCGGTAGCGGCCGCGGCGCTCGCCGCCGGCGATTTCAAGTTCACGCCTGCGCAGGACGAGAGCGGCGCGGCTTATGCGAGCTTCACTTTCCAGGTGCAGGACGACGGCGGCGTGGCGAATGGCGGCGCGGACACCGACGCAACCGCGCGGACGCTGACGGTGAACGTGACTTCGGTCAACGATGCGCCTGCGGGCGCCAGCAACACGGTCGCAACGCTCGAAGACACCGCTTACGTCTTTCGCAATGCCGATTTCGGCTTTACCGACACCGCGGATTTGAACGCGTTGCTCAACGTGAAGATCGGCGCGCTGCCGGGCGCCGGCAGCCTGACGCTCAACGGTGTCGCGGTGGCGAGCGGCCAGTCGGTGTCTGCCGCGGACATTGCGGCGGGCGCGTTACGTTTCGATCCCGCGGCCGATGCGAACGGCGCGGGCTATGCGAGCTTCACGTTCCAGGTGCAGGACGACGGCGGCACGGCCAACGGCGGAATCGACCTCGCTCAGAGCGCGAGCACGATGACCATCACCGTCACGCCGGTGAACGATGCGCCTGCGGGGACGGATGCGAGCGTCGCGACGCTCGAGGACACCGCGTACACGTTCAGCGCCGCCGATTTCGGTTTCTCCGACCGCGACGGCAACGCGCTCCTCGCGGTGAAGATCGGCGCGCTGCCCGCCGCGGGAAACCTTACGCTCGCCGGCGTCGCGGTGAGTGCCGGGCAGGTGGTGTCGGCTTCGAGCCTCGCGGCAGGGGACCTGAAGTTCAGCCCGGCTGCGAACGCGAGCGGCGCGGCTTACGCGAGCTTCACTTTCCAGGTCCAGGACGACGGCGGCACCGCGAACGCGGGCGCCGACAGCGATCCGGTCGCGCGTTTGATGATCGTGAACGTGACTTCGGTCAACGATGCGCCGGCGGGCATGGACGCGACGGTGAGCACGCGCGAGGACATCGCGTACACGCTCAGTGCCGCCGATTTCGGTTTCACCGACGCGGCCGATCCCGCACCGAACGCGCTCTCCGCGGTGAAGATCGGCGCGATGAGCGGCGGCGGAACCTTCACGCTCGCCGGAGCCCCGGTGGTGGTCGGCCAGCTCATCCCGGCGGCGCGCATCGGCGCCGGCGAGCTGCAGTTCACGCCCGAGCGCAGCGGCACCGGGGCGGGTTACGCGACGCTCACTTTCCAGGTGCGCGACGACGGCGGCACGGCCAACGGCGGCATCGATACCGGCGCGCCGCGCACCCTCACGGTCGACGTCATCCGCACCCGGTTTCCGGTCGATGCAGGCCTTCCGGTGTTCGTCGCCGAGCCGGCCGCACCGCCGCAGCCGTCCCCCGCGGCCGCCGCCGAGGAGACCACCGAATCCGCGACGGACACGCGCGCGCGCACGACGCTCGCGAAGATCGCCGCCTCCCTGAGCGAAGCCCTCGCGCAAACCCGTATCGTCGCCGGCAACGACGTCGAGGCGCAGGTGAGCGAGCTCGCGCCGGCGCCGCAGCGCGAAGCCGACGCTGCGGTGTTGCGCAGCCCCACCTCGTCGCTGTCGGCGCGCGCCGACGGCAATCGGACGGTCCTCGCCGCTCCCGATCTCGCGTTCGAAGCCAAACCCGAAGCCGCGCGTCTGGTCCTCGTCCCGAGCGTCGGCGGGGGCGCTCGCGCGGCCGCCGCTGCCGCCGCGGCGGAAAGCTCGACCGATACCGAGGCGAAAGAGCAGGCGCACGCGGTGCTCACGCTGGAAAACGGCGTGCGCGCGTCCGCCATCATCGTCTCCGCGGGCCTGGTCTCGTGGACCCTGCAGGGCGCGGGCTTGATCGCGAGCCTCCTCACCAGCGCGCCGGCGTGGCGACACCTCGACCCGCTCCCGGTGCTCGCGCCCGAGGAAGAGAAACCCGACTGGGGCGAGAACGACGGGGACGCGCAGCGCGAGGAAGCCGCCGCGGACCGCCTGTGGCGGATCACATGAGCCGGCGCCTGCGCCACGTGCTGCAGGCGGTGCGCTTCTTTCGCGTCGGACCGGCGGCGAGGGTGGCCATCGGGCTGTGCTCGATCATCCTCGCGTGCCTGCTGGCGCTCGATCTCATCTGGGACGTGTTGCCCGACGACACGCGCGTGGTGAAGCAGCTGCGCGAGCGGACCAGCGAGCTCCTCGCGGTGCAGGCCGCTGCGACGCTCGGTTCAGCGGATACGCGAGCCCTCGCGCTCGTGCTGCGCGACACCCTCGCGCGCGACCCGGGGATAAGGTCGGTCGCGGTGCGCAGCGCCGACGGCCGCATCGTCGCGCAGGCCGGAGACCACGCGCGGCACTGGGTGCCCCCGCCCGATGCGCGCTCGGAGATCGATCACGTCCGCGTTCCGCTGCAAGTGCAGGAAGGCCGCTGGGGAGACGTGGAGATCAGCTTCGAGCCGACGGGGGAAAGCTCGATCGCGGGATGGCTGCGCGAGCCTCGGGTGTTCCTCGTGCTCATGCTGACCGGCTTCAGCTTCGTCTTCTTCACGCTGTACCTGCGGCGGGTGTTTCACTACCTCGACCCTTCAGCCGTGATTCCCGAGCGCGTGAGAAAAGCTTTCGACGGCTTCACCGAAGGGGTGATGGTCGTCGACAAGACGGGCCGCATCGTGCTCGCGAACGTGACCTTCAGGCGCTGGGTCGAGCGCGAAGGCACGAGTCTTTACGGCCGCATGATCCAGAGCATGCCGTGGCTGCGGCGCGCCCTGCCGGTCGATCCTCGCGATCACCCGTGGATGCGCGCGATGGAGAGCGGCAGCGCCCAGCGCGGGGACCAGCTCGAGTTTCCGCTGGAGAGCGGCGAATCGGTGAGGACCGTGGTCAACTGCGCGCCGATCCAGGACGCGAACGGCGCGGTGCGCGGCTGCGTCGTGACTTTCGACGACGTGACCGAGCTCGAGCGCATCAACACCCAGCTGCGCGCCGCGATGACCGACCTCGAGCAGTCGCGCGAGCAGATCAACCGCCAGAACGAGGAGTTGCGCCTGCTCGCGATGCGCGACGCGCTGACCGGGTGCTTCAACCGGCGCGCGCTGTTCGAGCAGTTCGAGAATCTGGTCGCGGCCGCGCACGCCGAAGATGCGCCGCTCTGCTGCATCATGACCGACATCGATTATTTCAAGCGGATCAACGACACCTACGGTCACGCGGTCGGCGATCGCGTGCTGCAGGTGGTGGCGCGCTCGCTCGGCGGCGGCCTGCGCGACACCGACGTCCTCGCGCGCTATGGCGGCGAGGAATTCTGCATCGCGTTGCCGGGCCTCGGGCTGGACGAAGCCATGGGAATCGCCGAGCGCCTGCGCAGTGAAATCGAGGCCCGCGCCGGCAAAGGGGTCCGCACCGTCGAAGGCCTCGTGGTTACCGCGAGCTTCGGCGTGACCCAGCTCACGCCGGACGTCTTCGACGCCGCCGAGCTCATCGACCTCGCCGACCAGGCGCTCTATCGCTCGAAGAAAGCGGGTCGCAACCGGGTCACGAGCGCGGCGGCGCCGGTGGAGGTGGCTGACACGCTTGCGGTCTGACCCTGCTTGGGGTCTGACCCCGGCTTTTCGGGGTCAGACCCCGGTTTTGATCTGACTCCGGACTAAACCGGGGTCAGACCCCCAGACGAACCGGGGTCCGACCCTGATTGGGGTCTGACCCCGGCTTTTCG
>JAQGNC010000384.1 GCA_028292065.1 Betaproteobacteria bacterium | reverse complement strand
CCACGACCGAGCAGGGTCTGCAGGCGCTTGTCACCAAGCCGACGAGCCTTCCCCTTCCACGCAACTGGAAAAGCGGCGGGTACCTCGAGAGGCTGCCCAAGGACCCCTGGGGCAATCCCTACCAGTATCTGAACCCCGGGCTGCACGGCGAGATCGACGTGTTCAGTTTTGCGGCCGACGCGGCACCCGGCGGCGAAGGCAGCGACGCCGACATCGGCTCGTGGAACCTGTAGCGCCTCCGACCCAAGCGCATGGTCGAATCCGTCCACAGCCGGGCTTTCACGCTGATCGAAATGCTGGTCGTGCTGGTGATCGCGGGTCTATTCCTGGCGCTCGCCGTCGCGATCGTGCAGCCCGACGACAAAGGCCGGCTGCGGGTCGAGGCGGAAAGGCTCGCGCAGCTTTTCGACGTCGCCTCGACCGAGTCCCGCCTCACCGGGAAAACGATCGGGTGGACTGCCGATGCCGGCGGTTACCGCTTCTGGCGCTTGTGGGAGGAATCGCGGTGGCGGCAGATCGGCGACGACGAAACCCTGCGCGCGCGCGCACTGCCCGACGGGATGACGATCACGGGTGTGCGGGTGGAAAACGTATCGGCCGACTCCGCCGCGCGGCTCGAGTTCGCTGCCTACGGTGCGGCGCTTTCGTTCGTCGTCGAGATGTCGATGGGACCGGCGCGCTATGCGGTCCTCGGCTCTCCCGTCGGCGAGGTGCGGGTGGTTGCGCGCGAAGGGCCGGCCGGTGCCGAAACTGCGCAGCGTTAGGTCCGCAGGATTCACGCTCGTCGAGGTGCTCGTCGCGCTCGCCATCGTGTCGATCGCGCTGCTTGCGGCGCTGCGTGCCGCCGGTCAGGGCGCGAACAGCCTCGACGACTTGCGCTCGCGCGTACTGGCGGGCTGGATCGCCGAGAACAGGCTGGCGGAGCATCGCGGCCGCGGGGACTGGATGCCGCCGGGCGTGCAGCGCGGCAGCGCGAGCCAGGCCGGACTCGAGTTCGCGTGGCGCGAAGAGGTGACTGCGACGCCCAGCCCGTCGTTCCGCCGGGTCGACATCGTCGTGTCCGCCGCACCGGACGCGTCGCACTCGCTCGCGCGCCTCAGCGGATTTCTCGCCGCGCCGGAGGCACGCAGGTGAAGCCGCAGCGATCGGCGACGGCACGCGGCTTCACCCTGCTCGAAGTGCTCACCGCGCTCTTCATCCTGTCGCTGCTCGCGCTGATGTCGTATCGCGCCCTCGGTGCGGTGCTCGATACGCGCGAGCACGTACGCGCCGAGACCGCGAAGTGGCGCGAAGTCGCGGCGTTTTTCGACCGCTTCGAGCGTGACGTCCAGTTCGCAGCGCCGCGCAGCGGCCGCGCCGGCGATGCTGCGCTTGCCGCGTGGAGCGGAAAAACCGATGCGGCGGGTGGGGGCTGGGTCGAATTCAGCCGCTTCGCGTCGAGCGCGGGAACCGACGTCGCCCGGCGCGTCGCCTACACCCTGAACGACCGGCGCGAGATCGAGCTCTCGCTGTGGCCCGCGCTCGACATCGCGCCGGGCGTCGCGCCCGGTCGCTACCGGGTGCTCGCCGGCGTCGCCCGCTTCGAGTTGCAGTACCTCACGTCCGATCGCAGGTGGATCGGCGAGTGGCCGGGCGCGGCGCGCGAGCTCCCGGTCCCGCGGGCGGTCCAGGTGCGCCTCGTCCTCGCGTCAGGGGAGGACATCGTGCGGGTGTTCGCGCTGTGAGGCCCGGCGTGCGACAGGGCGGCGCCGCGATCGTGCTCGCGATGGCGGTCGTCTCGGTGGCGGCGATCGCCGCGACTGCGATCATGCTCACGCAAAGCACGTGGTCGCGCCAGATCGAGCTCGGCGCCGATCACCGGCAGGCGCGCGTGCTCGTTCCCGCAGCCGTGGACTGGGCGCGGCGGCTACTGAGCGACGACCGGCGCTCGGGGAGCGTCGATCACCTCGGCGAGCCGTGGGCGCTGCGGTTGCCGCCGACCGCGATCGAGAACGGCACCGTCGCCGGGTTCATCGAAGACCAGCAGGGCTTGTTCAACCTGAACAACGTGGTGCGCGCGGGTCAGGTGAGCCCGCTGCACCTCGAGCAGCTGCGCCGGCTGCTGACCATCCTCGACCTGTCCCCTGCGCTCGCCGACGCGGTCGCCGACTGGATCGATGCCGACGGCGCAGCCCGTGGCGCGGGCGGCGCGGAGGATCCGTACTATCTCGAGCTCGAGTCCCCGACGCTCGCGGCGAACCAGGCGCTCGTCGCCGTCGATGAGCTCGCGGCGGTTCGCGGCTTCGATACACGCGTGATGGCGCGCGTGCGCCCGTTCGTGACCGCGCTGCCGCGCGCGACCGCAGTGAACGTCAACACGGCCCCGCCCGAAGTCGTGGCGGCGATCGTCGACGGTCTCGATCTCGATACCGCGAGAGCCCTGCTCGCCGAGCGCGACAAAGCCTACTTCCGCACGACCGAGGACTTCTCGAGCCGCGTGCCTCGCGGCCTGATCGTTCCGATGGAAGCGATTACCGTCAGCAGCGACTACTTCATGGTCACGCTCGGCGTCACCAGCGGTGAAGCCCAGGCGCGGGGCAAAGCCCTGCTCGCGCGCGAAGACACCGGGTGGCCGGTGATCGTCTGGCGAAAATATCAATGACCGTGCTGAGAATCCGCGGCTCGCTCAAAGACACCGCAATGCGCTGCCGATGGACGCTGACCGGCGCAGGCCGCGAGACGGTGCACGGCGAAGGCACGCCCGGCGAGCTGCCTCACGGCGCACGGCGCGTCGAGCTCGTGATACCGGCGTCGGAGGTATTGATCACTCGCACGCGCCTGCCGCCAGGCGCGGCGCGGCGCGGCGGCGCCGTGCTCGCGTTCGCGCTCGAAGACGAAACGCTCGGCGATCCCGACGCCAACCAGGTGAGCCGGCTCGGTGCGAGCGGCGATTCGGACGTGCTCGCGGTGTTCGACAAAGCCGGTTGGCAGCGCTGGCTGGCCGCGCTTGCCGCCGCACGGCTCGAACCCGACGCCGTCTGGTGCGAAACGCTCCTGTTGCCGCTCGCGCCGGGCGAATGGAGCATCGCGTGGAACGGCGTCGACGGTTTCGTGCGCACCGCGCCGCTCGAAGGCGCCGCAACCGATTGCGGTGACGCGCTTTCGCCGCCTCTGAGCCTCGCGCTCATGCTCGAGACGGCCGCCGCGAACGACGCACTGCCGGGCGCAATCGCGGTCCATCCGACCGCGGCCGACGCGGCGCCCGACCTCGACGCATGGCGCGAGCGGCTCGGCATACCGCTGCGTCTCGCGCACCCGTGGGACTGGTCAGAGGCGCCTTCCGGCGCCGTCAGCCTCGCGCCTGGGCGCAGCCGGTGGCGGATTCCGCAAGCGAGCCTGACGCACTTCAAACCCGCGGCGTTGATCGTGAGCGCGGCCCTTGCGATCCACGCGCTGGCGCTGGTCGCAGACTGGACCGTGCTCGCCGGCGAGCGCCGTGCGGTGCGCCGGCAGATGGAAGCGCGCTTTCGCACCCTCTTCCCCGACACCGTCGCGATCGTCGACCCCGCCCTCCAGATGCGGCGCAAGCTCGCGGAAGCGCGGCACGCCGCCGGGTTGTCCGACGCCGGGGATTTCCTGCCGATGATCGACCTGGTCGCCGCGGCGATGAGCGATCTGCCGCCGAATACCCTGCGCACCGGCTCGTACGAAAGCGGGCGGCTCACGCTCGAACTCGCAGCACTCGACGAAGACCGGTTGCGGCGGATCGTGGCCCGCCTGACGCAGGCGGGCCTCGCCGTCGATACCGCGCGTGCTGCGCGGGGACAACCGACAGTGCTCGTCACGGTGCGCACTTCATGAGCGCACGCCTGCGAGCGCTGTGGGCGCTGCGCACGACGCGCGAGCGCACGATTATCGCCGCCGTTGCCGCGCTCGCGGGCGCCGTGCTCTTTCTATGGCTCGTGCTGTCGGCAACCCGCGGGCGAGCCGAGCTGCGCGCCGGCATCACCGCGCTGCGCGGCGAAGCCCTGCGTCTCGAGCGTGACGCCGCCGAGATCGAGCGCCTGCGCGCCGCGCCGCGCGTGGCAGCCTCGCACAGCGACTTGCGCCCGCTGGTCGAGGCGCAGTGCAACGCGGCGGGCGTGGGCGGCGCGGTGGTCCGGGTCGAGGCCGCCGGTCCCGACCAGGTGTCGGTCGTCTTCGGCGCCCTCGCGTTCGCCGACTGGCTGTCCCTGCTGCAAAGACTCGAGGCCGTGCACGTGCGCCTCGAAAGCTCGCGCATCGAAGCCCTGGCGACGCCAGGCATGGTCGGCGTGACCGCGACATTCACGCGTGTGGCGGCGCCGTGAAGCGCTGGAAGGGTCTCGCGTTCGGCGCCGCCGCGTACAGCGTCGCGCTGCTCGTCACCGCGCCTGCGACCCTCGTCGATGCCGCGCTGAGGCGCGCGAGCGGCGGCGCGTTGCGGGTGGTTGAAGCGCGGGGCTCGATCTGGTCCGGCTCGGGCCAGCTCGAGCTCCTCGATCCGCAACGCGGGAACGGCATCGCCAAAGCGCTGAGCTGGCGTGTGCTGCCGGGCTCGTTGTGGCGCGGGCACGCCGTCTACGACGTGCTGCTCGCCGACACAGCGACGCCGGCGCGAGTGACCCTCTCGCCGTCGCGTATCGAAATCGCGAACGTGCGGGTCGAGCTGCCCGCGAGCGCGATCGGCATCGCAGTGCCCAGGCTCGCGCCGGCGCGCCTGACCGGCGAGTTGTCGATCAGCGCCCCCCGCGTCGCCCTCGAGGGCCGCGAGATGCGCGCCAGCGCCACCGTGCGCTGGCGCAATGCCGGGGCCGCGCTCACCCCGGTGTCGCCCTTGGGCGAGTACGAGATGCGGATCGAAAGCGACGAACAAGGGGTACGCGCGACCCTGGCGACGCTCAGCGGTCCGCTCGAGCTGAAAGGCCAGGGCTCGTGGCGCGGGGAAACCCGGCCCGCGTTCACAGGGACCGCGCACGTGCCTGCGCCGTACGTCGAGCAGATCGCTCCGCTTCTGCGCCTGGTCGCAGCCGAATCCGGCGACGGCACGTTCCAGTTCGTGGCCCGATGAGTAACGCGGCGATGCACGGCATCCCGTCGCCTGTACCGAGTCGACATGGGTTAATCTCATGAACGGCATCCCCGTGCCCGCCAGCCCTGCCCGAAGAGGGACCGGTGCACGCCTCGCGAGCGCATCGCACGCATGCTGAAAAAAGCTGATCACGCGGTGACGGCATCGACGCTCGCGCATGCCGCGACCGCGGCCGCGACGCTCAGTGCGATACTCGTACTCGGCTGCGTGCTCGCATACTGGACATGGGTGTGGCTTGCGCCGAATCCGGAGCCGCCGGTGCCCTCGATTCCGACCGCTGCAACCGGCGCTGCGGCCGTGAAGCTGTTCGGAACCGCGCAGGCCGACCGCGCCATCGCGGCGCCCACGGGTGCCGCCATGAAGCTCCTCGGCGTCGCCGCCGCTACGCGCAAGGCGCACGGCTACGCCGTGGTGCAGGTGGGCGGCAAGGACATCGTCGCGATACGCGAAGGCGCAGACATCGTTCCCGGCATACGCCTCGCCGAAGTGCATCGCGATCGCATCGTGCTCGAGCGCAACGGCGCTCGCGAAACCCTCGAATGGCCGCACTCCGGCGTTGCCGCCGCGGCTTCGACACCGACACAGAACGTTGCTGCGGCCCCCGTTGCAGCGGCGCCGAGCACGCCCGCAGCCCCTGCTCCATCGCCTGGCGTTCCGGGGCCGGCGCCGTCCAAAGTCGATCGCGATCGACTCTCCGATTAATCGATGAGCCCGCCCTCCTCACTCTTGATGACCTTGTCCGATTCATTTCTCAAGCATCGCCCGACCCACTGCGGCTTCGTGGCTATCCTCGCAGCCTTCGCAATCAATCACGCGCATGGCGCGGCACCCGTCACGCTCGAGCAGGTGTCGCCTGCGCGCACCCTGCCCGCTGCGCCCGCGCCTGCCGGCACTGCCAACAGGGTGACGGGTCCGAACGACACCGTCACGCTCAACTTCAACAATGCCGAGATCGAAGGTGTGGTGAAGCTCGTGAGCGAGATCACCGGCAGGAACTTCGTCCTCGATCCTCGCGTGCGCGGAACGATCAACATCGTCTCGTCGACGCCGCTGTCGAAAGCGCTCGTCTACGAAGTGTTCCTGTCGGCGTTGCGCCTCCAGGGGTTCGCCGTCGTCGAAGATCGCGGCATCACCAAGATCCTTCCCGAAGCCGATGCGAAAACACAGCAGGGTCCGGCGTTCGGTCCGCAGGACCGTTCCCGCAGCAGCGGCGACCGGATCCAGACGCAGGTCTTCGTGCTCAAGTACGAGTCGGCCGCGCAGCTCCTTCCGATACTGCGACCGCTGATCGCGCCGGGAAACGCGATCGGCGCGTACCAGAGCGGCAATGCCCTGGTGATCACCGATTACGCCAGCAACCTGCGGCGCATCGAGAAGATCATCGACGCGATCGACCAGCCGAGCAGGACCGACGGCGCGGCGATCCCCATCCGCTACGCGTCTGCGCTCGACGTCGCGCAGACGATCAACCGCCTCTTCGCCGAATCGGCGCAAACGCAAGGCGGCGCCGCGGATGTGACGCAGCGCGTGATCGTCGTCGCCGATGCGCGCTCGAACACCCTCCTCGTGCGCTCGGACAATCCTTCTCAGCTCGGCAAGGTGCGCAACCTCGTCGGCCTGCTCGATACCCCGACGAGCGCCGGCGGCAACATGCACGTGGTTTTCCTGAAGAATGCCGAGGCGGTGAAGATCGCGGAGACCCTGCGCGCGATTTACTCGGGAGAGACCTCGGGCGGGCAAAGGACCGGGTCGGGCGGCTTCACCCCGGGCATGGCATCGGGCCCGCCGCTCAGCGCAACCGGCGCTTCGCCGCCGATCGCATCTGGACCCGGCGCGACGGCGGCCTCCCCGGCGCCGTCGGGCGCTTACGCGTCGCCGTTCGGCAGCGCACTCGCTCCGGGCGGATCCTCGTCCGGAGGGATCGTGCAGGCCGACGCGGCGACCAACTCGATCATCATCACTGCGCCGGATGCCATCTACAACAACCTGCGCGCGGTCGTCGAGAAGCTCGACGTCCGTCGTGCGCAGGTCTATGTCGAAGCGCTGATCGCGGAAATCACCGCCGACACCGCCGCCGAATTCGGCATCCAGTGGCAGAGCCTGAGCGGCGCGGGCACCGGCAATACCGGCACGCGCCTTTTCGGCGGGACGAATCTCGGTGGCGCGGGGCAGAACATCCTCGGCATCGCGCAGAACCCGACGACCGCGGGCCGCGGCCTGAACATCGGCGTCATCAACGGCCGGGTCTCGATACCCGGCGTCGGCGAGATACTGAACCTCGGCGTCCTCGTGCGCGCGCTCGCGACCGAGAACAATGCGAACATCCTGTCCACGCCGACACTGCTGACCCTCGACAACGAGGAAGCGAGGATCATCGTCGGCCAGAACGTGCCTTTCATCACCGGCCAGTACGCGCTTTCAGGCGCGGCGACGACGCCGACCCCGTTCCAGACGATCGAGCGCCGCGACGTCGGCCTGACGCTGCGGATCAGGCCTCACATCTCCGAAGGCGGCACCGTGAGGATGCAGATCTTCCAGGAAGTCTCGAGTATCGAGGACCGCACCAATCCCGCGGGCGTCATCACCAACAAGCGCGCGGTCGAGTCGACGGTGCTCGTCGACGACGGGCAGATCATCGTCATCGGCGGGCTCATCCAGGACGACGTCAGAAACGGCACCGACAAAGTCCCGGTGCTCGGCGACATTCCGTTCGTCGGCGGGCTCTTCAGGTACCGGACGCGATCGCGCAGCAAGACCAACCTGATGATATTTCTCAAGCCGACGCTATTGCGCGATGCGCGCAGCGCCGACGGCGTGACCGGCTCGAGCTATGACTACATCCTGCGCGAGCAGCTCCAGGGCAGGCCCGCGCCGAGTGCGGTGCTCCCCGACATGGAATGGCCGAGCCTGCGCATGCGAATGGCGCCTCCGCTCGAGGTGGAGCGCTGAAGGACATGACAGGCGCCGCGATGCAGCCGGCGGACGCGGTGCCTTACGCGTTCGCGAAAGCCAATGGCATCGCCGTCACCGGCTGGGCTGACGGTCACGCCGAAGTCGTCGTTCGCGAGGACGCGCACGCGCGAGCGCTCGCCGAAGTTCGGCGCGTGCTCGGCGTGCCGCTGCACGCGACGCGTATCGGCACACCCGAGTTCGACGCGATCCTTTCGGCGTTATACAACGGCGCCGGGAACGGGGCCGCAGCGCTCGCGGGCGACCTCGCGCAGGACATCGATCTGTCGCGCCTGCTGCAGGAGATTCCGCGAGTCGAGGACCTCCTCGACAGCCACGATGACGCGCCGGTCATCCGCCTCATCAACGCACTCTTCACGCAGGCGCTCAGAGACGGCGCGTCCGATATCCACATCGAGCCGTTCGAAACACGCTCGGTCGTGCGGCTGCGCATCGACGGCACACTGCGCGACCTGCTCGAGCCCGCGCGCGCGCTGCACGCGGCGATCGTCTCGCGCGTGAAGATCATGGCCCAGCTCGACATCGCGGAGAAACGACTTCCGCAGGACGGGCGCATCACCTTGCGCATCGGCGGAAAACCGGTCGACGTGCGTGTCTCCACGATCCCCACCGGCCACGGCGAGCGCGTGGTGCTGCGCCTGCTCGACAAGCAGGCGGGAAGACTGGACCTGACGCGCCTCGGCATGGACGAAGCGATCTCGTCGCAGATGGACGC
>JAQGNC010000378.1 GCA_028292065.1 Betaproteobacteria bacterium | reverse complement strand
GTTCGTCGAGCGTCGTCACCGCGAGCACTTCCTTGGTCGACGACGTCACCCAGAGCTCGTCCGCGTCGCGCACTTCAGCTTCCGACACCGGACGCACCTCGTGCGGCACGCCGTGCGCCTGCGCGAGCTCGAGCACCACGTCGTAAGTGATTCCGGGCAGCACGAGGTTGTTCTTCGGCGGCGCGAGGAGCACGCCATTCTTCACCACGAAGACGTTGCTCGACGAGCCTTCGGTGAGGAAGCCGTCGCGGAACATGACGACTTCGAGCGCGCCGGCGTCGGCCGCAGCCTGCCGCAAGAGGCAGTTGCCGAGCAGCGAGGTCGACTTCACGTCGCACTTCAGCCAGCGGTAATCGATCGTCGTGATCGCGTGGACGCCGCTCTCGACCGTTTCGCGCGCGGGCGTCACCAGCGGATTGCTCATGGCGAATACGGTCGGCTGGGTATTCTTCGGAAAAGCGTGATCGCGCTTGGCGACCCCGCGAGTGACCTGGATGTAAATCGACTGGTCGTCTCCGGCGTTGCGTCCGATGAGCTCGTTCACCAGGCGCGCCCATTCGGCGTCGCTCATCGGGTACGCCAGGCGGATCGCGTCGTGGCTGCGTTTGAAGCGCGCGAGGTGCTCCTGCAGGCGGAAAGGGTGCTTCGAATACACCGGTATCACTTCGTAGACGCCGTCGCCGAAGATGAAACCGCGGTCGAGCACCGGCACGCGCGCTTCTTCGAGCGGCATGAACTCGCCGTTGAGATATACGATTTCGCTCATTTCGTTTCGCTTATTTGAACAGCAGGCGCAGGCTGTCCCAGCCGCGACCGAAAATCCCCGCGAGGGGCACTTCTTCCAAGGCTACCACGGGGAATTCGCCGTAGGACTTGCCTTCGAGCTCTACACGCATCGTGCCGATCTTCTGGCCCGCGGCGATCGGCGCGAGCAGCGGCTGCTGGGTCTCCACGCTCGCTTTCAGCTTCTCGGCGGCGCCTTTGGGAACGCTCAGGAAAAGGTCGTAGGGAAATCCCGCTTTCACGGTGTTCGCGCTTCCTTTCCACACCTTCACCGTCGAGACCGCCTGGTTCCTGTCGTAGAGCTTCGCGGTGTCGTAGAACTGGAAACCGTAGTTGAGGAGCTTCTGGCTTTCGGTCGCGCGAGCCGATTCCGAGTTCGCGCCTAGTACGACCGACACCAGGCGCCGCGGTCCGCGCCGCGCGGAGGTGATCAGGCAGTAGCCGGCGTTATCGGTGAAACCGGTCTTCATCCCGTCGACCGTCGGGTCGACCCACAGCAGGCGATTGCGGTTCGACTGCGTGATGTTGTTGTAGCGGTATTCCTTGATCGAGTAGTAAGGGTAGTACTCGGGAAAGTCGCGGATGAGCGCAGCTGCCAGCAGCGAGAGGTCGTATGCGGTCGTGAAATGCTGCGCATGCGGCAAGCCCGTCGAGTTCATGAAGTGGCTGTTCTTCATGCCGAGGCGCTGCGCTTCGCGGTTCATCATCTGCGCGAAGACTTCTTCGCTTCCGGCGATCGCTTCGGCGAGCGCGACGCACGCGTCGTTGCCCGACTGCACGATCATGCCTTTGATCAGCTCCTCGACCGCAACCGGTTTGTTCGGCTCGATGAACATGCGCGAGCCTTCGCTTTTCCACGCGCGCGTCGAGACGGGCACGACCTGTTCCTTGGTCAGGGTCTTCTGCTTGAGCGCGGCAAACGTGAGATACGCCGTCATGAGCTTCGTCAGCGAAGCCGGCTCGATACGCTGGTTCGGGTTCTGGGCGACGAGCTGCTGACCGCTGTTGAAGTCGGTCAGCACGTAAGCTTTGGCGGCGATCGGCGGAGGGCTGGGAACGGCGGGCTGCTGCGCGTAAAGCGCCGAGGGCAGCAGCAGGAAGATGAGGGCGTAAAGAAGGGGCATGGGCCTGCGCAAAAAAGTCGTCATTATAGGGGGCGCAGTGTTGCGAGAGCCGCAGCGGGCTGGAACAATCCACGCCTTCCCACTGACAAACAAGCCATGACCGAGTTCAAACACACCTCTCGTGCGCTACGCGCGCTTTGCGTGCTTGCCGCGCTCGCCGCACCGGCGGCTTTTGCCCAAAGCACCAGCGTCAAAGTCGAAAATGCGTGGGCGCGAGCGACCGCGCCCGGGCAGAAGACCGGCAGCGTCTACGTAGACCTGACGAGCGCCTCGGACGCGGCGCTCGTCGCCGTGGGCAGCCCGCTCGCCGCACGCGCCGAGCTGCATTCGATGAGCACCGAAGGCGGCGTGATGCGCATGCGCGCGCTGCCGCGAGTCGAGCTTCCCGCGGGCCAGACCGTGAAGCTCGCCCCGGGTGGGACGCACGTCATGCTGGTCGACTTGAAACAGCCGCTGAAGGCGGGCGACAAGGTGCCGCTGACCCTGAGCGTGCAATCGTCCGGATTGTCGCTGACCACCCTGAAAATCGAAGCCGAAGTTCGGGCTGTCGGCGCGGCGAATCCGCATCAGCACTGACGGCGCTCCGGCCAAATAATTGAAGCGAAAGCGGTTTCTCGTGAGTCTTGAGGCTCACGAGAAACCGCTTGAAAAGCTTTTCGGGGCTCCCATATTCGTCTCGTCGGCGCTTGCCGAGCGCCCAAAACTCAAGGAGGCATCAATGGCGACCCTTACCCGTTTCGACGACGCGTTCGACGATCTTCTGCGCGGCTTTTTCGTGCGCCCGGTCAGCTTCGACGGCTCGCAGAGCCAGTCGACGGCGCCGGCCCAGTTCCGCGTCGAAGTGAGCGAGAACGAGCAGGCCTACGTGATCCGCGCCGAGATTCCCGGCGTGAAGAAGGAAGACATCAACATCGGCATCGACGCCGACCAGGTCGCGATCAGCGCCGAGGTCAAGAACGAAAAAGACGCGAGGGAAGGCGAGCGCGTCCTGCGCGCCGAGCGTTACTACGGCAAGGTGTATCGCGCGTTCGCGCTCGGCCAGCCGGTGGATGAAAACGGCGCGGCTGCGAAATACCAGGACGGCATACTCGAGCTGACCCTGCCGAAGAAAGCTGCGACGCAGGCGAAGCGCATAGAGATCCAGTAAGCGCGTGAGGCGCTCGCGTACGAGCGCTGCAACGCTGACGGCGTGACGGCTGCTTGCGGGCAGCCGTTTCGCATTCGCACGCTGTTCGCGTGGCTGCGTGAGCATGCGCGCGGGTCGTTCACCGTTTTAGCGCCGCCGCAGCTAAAATAAGCGCTTACTCACCTGACCCTCGCCTCGATGTCCTCCAGCGTCACCGTCGAATCCGCAGTGAAAGCCCGCATCCTTGCCGAAGCGCTGCCCTACATCCAGCGCTTTCACGGCAAGACCCTCGTCATCAAGTACGGCGGCAACGCGATGACCGATGACAAGCTCAAGGAAAGCTTCGCGAGCGACATCGTGCTGTTGAAGCTGGTCGGCATGAACCCGGTGATCGTCCACGGCGGCGGACCGCAGATCGACGACATGCTCAAACGCGTCGGCAAGAAAGGCGAGTTCGTGCAGGGCATGCGCGTGACCGACGCCGAGACCATGGAAGTCGTCGAGATGGTGCTCGGCGGCCAGGTGAACAAGGAGATCGTGCATCTCATCAACCGCCACGGCGGCCACGCGGTCGGGCTCACCGGCAAGGACGGCGCTTTCATCCGCGCGAAGCGCATGATGGTGCGCGGGCCTGACGACGCCCTGCTCGACATCGGCCAGGTCGGCGAAGTCGAGCAGATCGATCCGAAAGTCGTGGAGACGCTCTTCGCCGGCGGCTTCATCCCGGTGATCGCGCCGATCGGTTTCGGCAGCGGCGGCGAGTCGTACAACATCAACGCCGACCTGGTCGCGGGCAAGGTCGCCGAGATCCTGAAAGCCGAGAAGCTGGTGGTCCTGACCAACACCGCGGGCGTGCTCGACAAGAGCGGGAACCTCCTCACCGGTCTCACCGCGAAGAAAGTCGACGAGCTTTTCGCCGACGGCACGATCCACGGCGGCATGCTGCCCAAGATCGGTTCCGCGCTCGACGCGGTGAAAAACGGCGTGAACACGTGCCACATCATCGACGGGCGCGTCGAGCACGCAGTCCTGCTCGAAGTGCTGACGAGCGAAGGCGTGGGCACGCTCATCCGCAGGCGTTGAAGCACAGCCGCCGCTCGGGTTCAGGCGCGCGCAAGGTCATGCCGCAGCGCACCGCGCGTCTGTCGCCGCGCGCGTGGATCTTCGACCTCGACAACACCCTGCACAACGCGCGGCCGCACGTCTTTCCGCACATCAACGCTTTGATGACGCAGTACCTGCAGTCGGCGCTGGGTCTCGACGCCGACGCGGCCGGCGAGTTACGCAGGCATTACTGGATGCGCTACGGCGCCACGCTCCTCGGGCTCATGCGCCATCACGGCACCGACCCCGCGCACTTTCTCGCCGAGACTCACCGCCTGCCCGATCTCGGCCGCATGCTGGTGCGCGAGCCGCAGCTGCGTGCGACGCTCACGCGCCTGCCCGGGCGCAAGCTCATCTTCTCCAACGCGCCGGTCCATTACGCGCGCGCCGTGCTGAAAGCCCTGTGTATCGCAGACCTTTTCGATGCAGTCTTCTCGATCGAGCGCACGCGCTACCGCCCGAAGCCCGACGCACACGGCTTTTTGCGGCTGATGCGCGCCCAGCACCTGCGGGCACGGCGCTGTATCATGGTCGAGGACACGCTCGAAAACCTGCGCACCGCCAAGAAGCTGGGAATGAAAACCGTGTGGGTGTCGCGCGAGCAACGTGCGCCGGCCTATGTCGATGTAAAAATCTCGAAGTTGAGTGAGTTGCGGCGCGCGCTGCCGCGGCTTGCGTGAGTATCCGGGGAAACGATGGCGAGGACGGGAGAACGAAAGACGCAGATACTGCAGGTGCTCGCGCACATGCTCGAGAACCCGGCTGCGGACAAGGTCACGACCGCCCGGCTCGCGGCGAAGCTCGAAGTCTCTGAAGCGGCGCTGTATCGCCACTTCACCGGCAAGGCGCAGATGTTCGAAGGCCTGATCGAATTCATCGAGCAGACCCTGTTCGCGCTCATCAACAAGATCACGACCGAAGAAAAAAGCGGCACGCGCCAGATGGAAGCTATCGTCAGCGTGCTGCTCGCGTTCGCGCAGAAGAACCGCGGCATGACGCGAGTGCTGATCGGAGACGCGCTGGTGCACGAAGACGAAAAGCTGCAGGCGCGCATCAACCAGCTTCACGACCGCCTCGAAGCGGCGCTCAAGCAGGCGATACGCTTCGGCATCACCCAGCAGGAGATCGTCGCCGATGCCGACGCGGCGGCGTGCGCCAACCTGATACTCAGCTTCGTGACCGGGCGCTGGCACCAGTTCGCGAAGAGCGGTTTCAAACGCGATCCGGTCGAGCTCTGGAACCACCAATGGCGGCAGATCATGGAAGGCGTCGCGGCATAAAAATCTTGGACGCTTCTGCGGCACGACGGCCACAGGCCGTCGTGCCTTAGGGCGTAACGGCGCGCTTAATGCGGCTATCGCCGCTACTTGAAAGGAATGACGATGGCGGACATCAGCACCCAGCAACTCGCGCAACTGCTGCTCGGCATCGCGCGCGCGCAGAACGCATTCGTCGAAGCGCTCGAGAATTCGAAGACAGGATTCAGGGCGACGCACTTCAGGCCTGCGATCGAGTCCGCGTCGCGCATTCGCGCGAACCGTCCGGACACACTGACCGATTATCCCGCGAGGCTGCTCCTGCAGATGCTCGCACGCACCGGCCCCGACGCCGACACCGTGCAGCGCGACCTGGAGCGCCTGCTCGCCGCGTCCGCGGAGACCGCGGCTGCGGTTGCGGCGGCGGGGCCCGGACCCGCTGCGCGGTTTGCAGCCGGAGCGGCCGCAGCACCGGAAAACCCCGGTGGCGGCGACGCGGGCGATGACAACTCTCTCGACATGACCCGTTAACGCGGCGGTTCCTGAATACGCTACACGGAACTGTCCGCTCGTGCGCTCGAACCTGTAGCGCAGGCGCCTCGCCCGCAGCCGGTCACTGCTTCGGGTCTACGCCGCAATCGAAGGAAAAACTGCTGCAGGCGAGGGCGCCTGCGCTACATACATGCTCGCTCTCGCTAGCGGCCGGCGCTGCCGCAGACTTCGCAAGCGGGGTCTTTCTTCAGCTTGATCGTCCTCAGCTGCATGGTCAGCGCGTCGATCAGCAGCACGCGCCCGGCGAGCCGCTCGCCGATTCCCGCCAGCAGCTTCAGTGCTTCGGCGGCCTGTATCGTGCCGACGATGCCGGTGATCGGTGCGAACACCCCCATGATCGAGCACGGCGTGTCCTCGCTCTCCCCGGCTTCGGGAAACAGGCACGCGTAACACGGCGCGTGGCTGCTGCGCATGTCGAACACCGCGACCTGTCCGTCGAAGCGCACCGCCGCCCCCGAGACCAGCGGTTTGCGAAGCGCTACGCACGCCCGGTTGATCGCGTGGCGCGTCGCGAAATTGTCGCTGCCGTCGAGGACGACGTCGGCGCCCGCGGCGAGCGTCGCGATCCTGTCGGCATCCACGCGCTCGGTCACGGCGATCACTTCCACTTCAGGGTTGATAGCCGCGAGCGTGGCGCGTGCCGAGTCCGCTTTCTGCAGTCCGACCGAGTCGGTGCGATGCACGATCTGGCGCTGCAGATTGGTGAGATCGACCGTGTCCCCGTCGCAGATGGTGATCCGTCCGACCCCCGCCGAGGCGAGATACAGCGCGATCGGCGAACCGAGACCGCCCGCGCCGATCACGAGCGCGTGCGCACCGAGCAGCCGCTGCTGCCCTTCGATGCCGATCTCGGGCAGCAGGATATGGCGGCTGTAGCGAAGGAGCTGGTCGTCGGTCATTTGGGTGAAGGGCGTGAGGAGTGAGGGTGCGGCAAGAGCCGCAGGTACAGAATACCGCGCTACAGCCGCCTCACGCCTCACTCCTTACGCCTCACGCAGTACGCACAAAGCAAAACGCCCGGTTTCCCGGGCGTTTTGCTTGTGACCGACGCGGCAGTAGCGTTACTTCGCCTGCGCCGTCGCGGTGGTACCGCGGGTTTTGAGGAAGGCCAGCGCCTGGTTGAGCTCGTAGTCGTTCTTGGAGATGATCTCGCCCGGCTCGGGCTTCAGCGTTTTCTCGTCGACGTCCTGGGGGCGCACCGCAGGCTTGAAGTTGAACTTCTGCACGGCGGTCGCGACGGCTTTCTGCTGTTCCTTCTCGGTCGGGGTCGAGTCGATCAGGTGCTTGGTCAGGTCGGCTTCGCGCAGCTTCAGGCCGCGGTCGGAGATCGCGTCTTCGAGCGGGATGTCGGGCGTGATGCCTTTGGCCAGGATCGAGCGGCCGCCGGGCGTGTAGTAGCGCGCGGAGGTCAGCTTGATCGCGGTGTTGTTGCCGAGCGGCAGGATCGTCTGCACCGAGCCTTTGCCGAAGGTCTGCTGGCCCATCACGACTGCGCGGTGATGATCCTGCAGGGCGCCCGCGACGATCTCGGAAGCCGACGCCGAACCGCCGTTGACCAGCACGACCATCGGCACGTTCTTCACTTCGTTCGGCAGGCGCTTCAGGTAATCATCCTTGAGGCGCCCGCGCAGGTAATGCTCGGGCGTCGCGGTCAACTTCATGCGCGCGTCTTCGGTGCGGCCGTCGGTGTACACCACCAGCGCGTTGGTCGGCAGGAAAGCCGCCGAGACGGCGACTGCGCCGTTGAGCAGGCCGCCCGGGTCGTTGCGCAGGTCGAGCACGATGCCTTTCATCGCACCCTGGTTCTGCTTGAACAGGGTTTCGATCGCGCGCGCGAGCGATTCGCCGGTCTGTTCCTGGAACTGCGAGACGCGGAAATACGCGTAGCCCGGCTCGATCAGCTTGGATTTCACGCTCTGGATCTTGATGATCGCGCGCTGGAGGGTGACCACCAGCGGCTTGGTCTCGCCTTTGCGCACGATCGTCAGCACGATGTTGGTGTTCGGCTTGCCGCGCATGCGCTTGACCGCGTCGTTCAGCGTCAGGCCTTTGACCGAGGTGTCGTCGAGCTTGACGATCAGGTCTCCCGACTTGATTCCGGCGCGCGACGCCGGCGAATCGTCGATCGGCGAAACTACTTTGACGAAGCCGTCTTCCATCCCGACTTCGATGCCGAGGCCGCCGAACTCGCCTTGCGTGCCGACCTGCAGCTCGCGGAAAGCTTCCTGGTCGAGGTACGCCGAGTGCGGGTCGAGACCCGTCAGCATGCCGTTGATCGCTTCGGTGATGAGCTTCTTGTCCTCGACCGGCTCGACGTAGTCGCTTTTCACGCGCCCGAAGACTTCGGTGAACGCACGCAGCTCCTCGATCGGGAGCGGAAGCGCGGCGGTGCCGCTGCGCTGGGCGACCGCGGAGAAGTTGAGGCTGATTGCGACGCCGATCAGAACGCCGACGACGATCAGACCGAACTGGCTGAATTTGTTGCGCATTACAGACCCCCTAATGGCACGCAGAAAGGATGAGGATGGCAAACCTGGTTTGAATCGCATCTACCGCACGCTCACCCATGTCATGGGATCGAAAGGCCGACCCTCGTGCCTCATCTCGAAGTATAAACCCGAATCCGGGTGACCACCGGTGTTGCCCACCGCCGAGACCCGTTCACCGCCGCGGATGACGTCGCCGACCTGCTTGTAGAGCGTCTCGTTGTAGCCGTAGAGGCTCATGTAGCTGTCGCCGTGGTCGATGATGAGGAGGTTGCCGAAACCGCGCAGCCAGTCGGCGTAAACCACCCGCCCCGCTGCGACCGCCCTGACTTCCTCCCCCGACGGGGCTGCGATGAAAAGCCCCTTCCACACCACGCCGCCACCCTGCCGTGGACTGCCGAAGCGACTGGCAAGTTCCCCTCGCACCGGCAAAGCGAGCCTGCCGCGAAGCTGCGCGAAAGCGCCGTCGGCGCCGCCCGCTTCGGGCACGCGGTCGATCTTCGTGCGGGCGGCGGACTCTTCCCGCGGCGCCTGTCGCGCGCGGCCGGCGCTGCGCTCCCGCGGCTCGGGCCGCGCCTGCGCCTGCGGCGCCGGTTTCGGCTTCGGCGTTCTGGCGATCACTCGGGCGAGCTGGTCGATGAGGCGGGTGAGCCGGGTCTCGTCGCGCTTGAAAGTACCGATCTGGCGCCGCTGCTGGTCGATCTCGCGCGAGATGCGCGCGAGCATCTGCGCGCGGCTGCGTTTTTCCTGTTCGAGGCGCTTGCGCTGTCCCGCCTGCTCCGCCGTGATCGCCGCGAGCTCGGTCGCTTTGGTTTCGGCCTCGGCGGCGAGCTTTTCGAGCGTCGCGACTTCGGCGCGCGCGCGGACGATCGCCTCGCTGCGCGCGCGCCCGATGTAGGTGAGGTAGTGCAGCCGTCTCGCGGTCGCATTCGGATCGCCGCCGTTCAACAGGACGCCGAGCGTCTCCGGGTGGCCGGCGACGTACTGCTGATAGAGGAGTCTGCCGAGCGCCGCCTGGTGGCGTTGCCGCTCGCGCTCGGCGCGCTCGATCTCGCGTTTCAGGGCAGACAGGGCCGAGTTGGCGCCGCGCGAGCGCTCGCTCAACTCGGACAGCGCGCGGTTCGCATCCGAAATCGCGCGTTCGGACTGCTGGAGCGCATCGGCGGCTTCGTTTTTAGACTCCTCCGCTTCGGCGATCCGCTGCTGCACCGCTTCGATGCGGCTCTTGAGCTCGCGCAGCTCCTCTTTAGCGCCCGCGGCGTTCGTCGCCGCGTCCGCCGCGCCCGCGAGCGCGGCGAGGCCGATGCACGCGATCGAGAGCGCGCGTGCGATCAAGCGAAGCTGACCAGCGACCTGCCCGTCATCTCCGGGGGCTGCGGCAACCCCATCATCGCGAGCAAGGTCGGCGCGACATCCTGCAGCGCGCCGCCGGCGGCGATGGTCGCCTTGCGCCCGACGTAAAGGAGCGGCACCACGTTGAGGGTATGCGCCGTGTGCGCCTGGTGGGTCTTCGGGTCGGCCATCATCTCGGCGTTGCCATGGTCGGCGGTGACGAGGACTTCGCCCCCGACCTCGCGCATCGCGGCCACGACGGTGCCTACGCATTCGTCGAGCACTTCGATCGCGCGCGTCGCCGCGGCGAGATTGCCGGTGTGTCCGACCATGTCGCCGTTCGCGTAATTGCACACGATCGCGTCGTATTTACGGCTGCGAATCGCATCGACGAGCTTCTGCGTGACTTCGAACGCGCTCATCTCGGGCTTCAGGTCGTAGGTCGCGACTTTCGGCGACGGCACGAGCTCGCGGTCCTCGCCGGGGTAAGGCGTCTCGACGCCGCCGTTGAAGAAGTAAGTCACGTGCGCGTACTTCTCGGTCTCGGCGATGCGCAACTGTTTGAGTCCCTGGCGCGCGAGGTATTCGCCGAAGCCGTTGGCGATCGACTGCGGCGGGAACGCGGCGGGGATGTGGCTGTATTCCTCGCCGTAGGTGGTGAGGGTGCAGAAATAAGCGGGATGCGGCACGCGGCCGCGCTCGAAACCGTTGAACTGAGCGTCGGTGAGCGTCGTCGTGAGCTGCCGCGCGCGGTCGGCGCGGAAGTTCATGAAGACCACCGCGTCGCCGTCCTCGATGCGCACCGGCTTCTCCCCGGGGGCGCGGATCGCCGTCGCTTTCACGAACTCGTCCGATTCGCCGCGCGCGTACGCCGCGAGCAGCCCTTCGACCGGATTCGCCGCGGTGTACAGGCCGTCGCCTTCGGCGACGACATCGTACGCCTGTTTCACGCGCTCCCAGCGCTGGTCGCGGTCCATCGCGTAATAGCGCCCGCAGATCGACACCGTGCGCCCGACCCCGAGCGCGGCATAGCGCTCCTCGAGCCCCTGCAGCGAAGGCTGCGCGCTTCTCGGCGGGGTGTCGCGCCCGTCGAGGAACGCGTGGACGTAGAGGTTTTTCACGCCGGCGTGAGCCGCCATGTTCAGCATCGCGTGGATCTGCGATTCGTGGCTGTGCACGCCGCCGGGCGAGACCAGCCCCATCACGTGCAGCGCGCTCTTGCGGCCGATTTCGACCGCCTCGCTCAGCACGGTGTTGCGGAAGAACTCGCCGGTCTCGATCGCGTGCTCGATCTTGGTGTAATCCTGGTACACCACCCGGCCCGCGCCGATGTTCATGTGGCCCACCTCGGAGTTACCCATCTGGTGCGTGGGCAGCCCGACCCATTTCTCCGACGCATCTATGGTGCTGTGCGGACAGGTGCGCCAGAGAAAATTCCACTGGGGCTTGCGGGCCTGACAGATCGCGTTGTCGTCGCAGTCCTCGCGGTAGCCGAAACCGTCGAGTATGATGAGGAGTACCGGCGTTATGCCCATGATTGAAAGCGAATTTCTTCGAGGCTGCAATCGGCTGATTCTAATATACTTCGAGGCTGGATCAGTCGGTTCGAACGCCGGTCTGTTAGAATGCTCACCGCCCAACGGCCGCGCACATGCGGCCGCTTGATTTTCTGGCCCGCCGCGCTGGTCGGCAATAAGCGCGGCGCCGTGCAAACGCCGGCGTGACCAACCGGCCGCATCGATACCCCATGGAACAATTCTTTCTCTTTCTGCAGAAAACGCCGATGAACATGGTGCTGCTCGCCACCGTGATCATCAGCGGCGCGATGCTCGCGTGGCCGGCGATCGCCAGGCTGATGCGCCCCGGACAGGAAGTCGGCCCGGCCGAAGCGGTTCAGCTCATCAATCGCCGCGACGCCGTCGTGCTCGACGTTCGCGACGCCGCGGAATACAAAGCCGGCCACATCGCGAATGCGCGCAACGTGCCCGAAGGCGAGCTCGAGTCGCGCTCCAAGGAGCTCGATCGGGTGAAAGCGAAGCCGATCATCGTCAGCTGCGGGCGCGGAAACCGTGCGGCCGGTATCGCCGCGCGCCTGAGAAAGGCCGGTTTCAGCGAAGTCTTCTCGCTGCGCGGAGGCATTGCCGCGTGGCAACAAGCCAGCATGCCTGTGGAGAAATCGTGAAGGCGTTGATGTATACCACTGCAGTCTGCCCGTACTGCATCATGGCCGAGCGGCTCCTGGTCTCTAAAGGCGTCGCCATCGAAAAGGTACGCATCGACCTCGAGCCCACGCGGCGCGCGGAGATGATGGAGAAGACCGGCCGCCGCACCGTGCCGCAGATCTACATCGGCGAAACCCACGTCGGCGGCTACGACGACCTCGCCGCGCTCGATCGCGCCGGCAAGCTCGACCCCCTGCTACAGTCGATCAAGTAGTACCTCACACGGAACTTCAAGCCATGAGCGAACAGCCCCAACCGCAGGACGCAGCGCAGGCGCAAGACGATCAGCCGATGTTCGGCATCGAAAAGATCTACCTCAAAGACATGTCGCTCGAGGTGCCGAACGCCCCGAAAGTATTTTTCGAGCGCGAAACCCCGCAGGTCGAAGTGAACGTCCACAACGAAGCGATCGGCCTGGAGCAGCAAGGCCTGTTCGAAGTCGTGCTCACCATCACGGTGACGGCAAAAATCGAGGACCGCACGATATTCCTGGTCGAAGCGGCCCAGGCCGGCATATTCCAGATCCGCAACATCCCGCCGCGCGACCTCGAAGCGGTGCTGGGCACCCTGTGCCCCAACACCCTGCTGCCTTACGCGCGCGAAGCGGTCGCGAGCGTCGTGCAGCGCGCCGGCTTCCCGCCGGTCACGCTGCAGCACATGAATTTCGACCTCGTGTACCAGCAGCGCATGCAGCAGCTGCAGGCCGAGCAAGAGGCCGCGGCCGCCGCGACCGGCGCGGCGCCCCAGACGCACTGACGATGAAAACCGCGGCGCTCAGACTTCTCGCAGCCGCGCTCGCCGCGGCGGGCGTGTGGACGGCGGCGCCGGCGTACGCGCTCGACTTTCGCTCGGTCGCGGCGGACGCGGCGGTGCTCTACGACGCGCCTTCAGCGCGCTCGAACAAGCTCTTTGTGGTCAACCGCGGCTACCCTCTCGAAGTGATCGTCACGGTCGAAGGCTGGGTGAAAGTGCGTGACGCCAACGGCGCGCTTACGTGGATAGACGCGAAACAGCTCACCGACAAACAACGCACGGTCATGATCAGGGTTCCGGTCGCGCAGGTGCGCCAGAAGCCCGACGACAACGCGGGAATCGCTTTCCAGGCGCAGCAGAACGTCCTTCTCGAGCTCGTCGAAGCGACCGGCGGCTGGTTACAGGTGCGCCACCGCGACG
The DNA here is from genome assembly GCA_028292065.1 of Betaproteobacteria bacterium. Classification (GTDB taxonomy): domain Bacteria; phylum Pseudomonadota; class Gammaproteobacteria; order Burkholderiales; family SG8-41; genus JAQGMV01. The sequence goes on along the minus strand of JAQGNC010000378.1, from coordinate 3,093 downwards.
GCGGCACCGGTTACGTGAGAGCCCAGCAGGTCTGGGGCGTTTAGAGACGCCCTCGCGATGAAAATCGCGGTGTTGGGCGCGGGCGCCTGGGGCACCGCGGTAGCCATCAATCTCGCTCAGCGCCACCCGGTCGCGCTGTGGGCGCGCAGCGCCGGCCAGTGTGCCGCAATGCGCTCGGCGCGCGAGAACGCGCGCTATCTTCCGGGCCAGCGCTTCCCCGATCCAGTCACCGTCACCGACGAGCTGCGCCACGCGGTTGCCGGCGCGGATCTCGTGCTCGTCGCAGTCACCACCGCCGGTTTACGCGAGACCTTCCGCCGCGTGCTCGCAGCGGGTGCGCTCACTCCGATCATCTGGCTTTGCAAAGGCTTCGAGCCCGGTCAAGCGAAGCTCGCGCATCAGGTGTGTGCCGAAGAGCTCGGCGATTCGGCGGTGTGCGGCGTGCTCTCGGGTCCGAGCTTCGCGCAGGAAGTCGCTCGCGGCCTGCCGACCGCGGCGACGCTCGCATCGACCTCGCCGCAGTTCGCGCGCGGCGCCGCGCGCACCCTCCACAGCCCGAACTTCCGCGTGTATTCGAGCGACGACGTCGTCGGCGTCGAAGTCGCCGGCGCGGTGAAAAACGTCATCGCGATCGCGGCGGGCATCTCCGACGGTCTCGAATACGGCTACAACGCGCGCGCGGCGCTCATCACTCGCGGCCTGGCCGAGATCACGCGTCTCGGCGTCGCGCTCGGCGGTCGCGCGGAAACGTTCATGGGCCTCTCCGGCGCAGGCGACCTCATCCTCACTTGCACCGGCGACCTTTCGCGCAACCGCCAGGTCGGCTTGAGGCTCGCGAAAGGACAGTCGCTGGATGCGATCCTCGGTGAGCTCGGTCACGTCGCCGAAGGCGTCGGCACCGCGCGCGAGCTGCACCGCATGGCGGATGAGGTCGGGATCGAAATGCCGATCACTCGCGCGGTGTGCCGCGTGCTGGGCGATCACCGCCAGGCCCGCGCGGCAGCGGATGAATTGCTGCAACGGGAGCCGAGGGCGGAGCGCTAGGTCGGCTCGAACCTGTGGCGCAGGCGCCAAGCCTGCAGCCGCTCGCCGTGGGTTCACGCGCGATCGGGGAAACCTGCTGCAGGCGAGGGCGCGTGCGCTAGAAACCCGTTCTGGCGCCACGCTTCGTAGACGACGATCGCGACGGCGTTCGACAGGTTGAGGCTGCGGTTGCCGGCGCGCATCGGGATGCGGATGCGTTGCTCCTCGGCAAAGGTCTCGAGCACGTCGGCGGGCAGGCCGCGGGTCTCGGGGCCGAAGACGAATACGTCGCCGGGGCGGTATTCGGGCCGGTCATGACTGCGCGTGCCTCGCGTCGTGACCGCGTAGAGTCGTCGCCCTTCCAGGTGCGCGACGCACGCGCGCCAGTCGTCGTGCAGCGTCACCGCTTCGAGGTCGGAGTAATCGAGGCCCGCGCGCACGAGCTGTTTGTCGCTCAGCGTGAACCCGAGCGGCCGCACGAGGTGCAGCCGCGAACCGGTGTTGGAAGCGAGCCTCAGTGCGTTGCCGGTGTTCGGCGGAATCTCCGGCTCGTACAGCACGATGTCGAACACGAGCGTGGCCGGATCGGGAAAGGCGTGGCTGCGCGAGGCGCTAAAAGCGTTTCACAAATCGGTTCGCCACTGCGCCGCAGTCGCAGGGGGAACGGCAGTGTTCACGCTTCAGCCTTCTTCGGAGTCCGCCGATTCGCTCGTCGCAGGGCGCTTGGTCGACGCCGCGGGCCGGGCGGGCGCGGGAGACGCTTTGGCGCGCTCGCGCGCGCCGAGGCGCGTGCTGAACTGATCGAAACCCTGGTCCATCAAGAGCCGCGCTTCGCCTGAAGGCGGACGCGGGCGCCCGTCGGTGGACGCCATCGCGCCGCGACTGTATTCGGTGAGCTCGTCTTTCCAGTGGAAAGCGGCGACACCGAGCGTCAGCACGACGCTCGCGGCGATCGTCCATTTCGCGACCCTCGCACTGCGTCCCGGGCGGCCGCGCAGAGGATTGCCGGCGGCTTCGGTATGGCCGCGAGCGCCGGTCCCCGATGCGCGCCGGCGCGCGTCCAGACGCACCTTGTGCGCGGTCGCCTCGACTTCGCGTTCGGTGCGGCTGCGCGCGGCCGACTGAGCCGCAGCCTCGGATTCGGCGGTGGCACGGTCGCGCGCCGCGGCATCGGCGCGTTGTTCTTCAGCGAGCCGCGCCTGCGCGATATGCAAGGCTTCGGCTTCGACCTGCGCGCGACGCTTTGCCTCGGCTTTCAGTTCGGCTTCCGCGGCAGCCCGTTCACGCGCGAGCACCGCGGCACGCTCGTCCTGCTCGGCGCGAGTGCGTGCGGCCGCGATCGCATCACGCTCGGCTTGCGCCCGCGCCGCGACGAGCTCGGTTTCGTGCGATTCGGCGGCGATACGCTCGTTCACCGCCGCCAGCTCGCGCTGCTCGGCTTCGAACTTCTCCTGCGCCGCGGCAAGCGCGCTGAACTCGGCTTCGGCGCGACGCTCGGCTTGTGCTTGCTGTTCGAGCTCGACCGCGACGCGCGCAGCGGCGACTTCGACCGCATGCGCATCTGCGCTCGCTCGTGCCTGAGCCGCGGCGTGCGCAGCCTCGTCGGCTTCGATGGCGGCTTGCGCGTGCGCGCTCAGCTCGGCGTCGGCAGCGGTCTGCGCCTGCGCGGCCTGCAGCGCCTGCTGCTCGGCGAACTCGCGTGCGCGCGCAGCGGCGTGCGCGTCGCGCTCGGCCTGCACGCGCTGCATCGCGCGTTGCGCGGCTTCGCTTTCGGCGTTCGCGCGCTCGCGGGCGGCGAGCTCGCTGCGCGCCTCCGCTTCGAGCGCGGCTTGCGCCTCGCGCAGCGCTTCGGCCTGAGCCTGCGCGTTGCGCTCCGCGGCGTCCTTGAGCTCGATGTCCGCAGCTTCGCGTGAGTGGGCGGCTGCGGCGGCCTGGCGCTCGGTCTCGGCGCGCGCGAGCGCGAGTCGTTCGGCTTCCTGCTCGGCGTGCGCACGCGCCGCGGATTCGGCGGCGGCGCGAGTGTCGGCAGTGCTGCGCTCGAGCGCAGCGGCTTCGGCGCGCTGCTCGGCT
>JAQGNC010000365.1 GCA_028292065.1 Betaproteobacteria bacterium | reverse complement strand
ATAACCCCGGCTCATACGATACATCCAGAACTTTTACTGTTCGCGTGCCGGAGCGCGGCGTAATTTGCGGGCCGTCGTCGAAGACACGCTCACCTTCAGACCCTCGGAGGAGGATTCGATGCAAAGCAACGCCCCCACAGGCGGTTTCGCCACCAAACCCGCTTCGTATCGCTGGATGCAGCTCTTCATGGGCATCGTCTGCATGGCGATGATCGCGAACCTGCAGTACGGCTGGACCCTGTTCGTCAACCCGATCGCCGACAAGCACGGGTGGAGCCGGGCGGCGATCCAGGTGGCGTTCACCATCTTCGTGCTGACCGAGACCTGGCTCGTGCCGATCGAAGGCTATCTGGTCGATCGCTTCGGTCCGCGGCCGGTCGTGCTGGTGGGCGGGCTCTTGTGCGGCATCGGCTGGGTGCTCAACTCTTTCGCCGCGTCGCTCACCCTGCTCTACGTGGCCGCGGCGATCAGCGGCATCGGCGCCGGCGCGGTGTACGGGACGTGCGTCGGCAACGCCTTGAAATGGTTTCCGGATCGTCGCGGGCTTGCCGCGGGGCTGACCGCGGCTGGTTTCGGCGCGGGATCGGCGCTGACCATCCTGCCCATCACCGCGATCATCAAGGCCTCGGGCTACGAGGCCGCATTCCTGTATTTCGGCATCGGCCAGGGCATAGTCGTGATGCTGCTGGCGATGGCGCTGACCGATCCGCGCCACGTGGTGAGCTCGCTCTTGAAGGACAAGGTCAACCGTGCCTCGACGCACGTGCCGCAAACCCGCCGCGATTACGCGCCGATCGAAGTGCTGCGCAAGCCCGTGTTCTGGGTGATGTACGTGATGTTCGTGATGGTCGCCGCCGGCGGTCTCATGGCGACCGCGCAGCTCGCGCCGATCGCGAAGGATTTCAAGATCATGGACGTGCCGGTGAACCTGCTCGGTCTCGTGCTGCCCGCGCTCACTTTCGCGCTGACCATCGACCGCGTGCTCAACGGCCTCACACGGCCTTTCTTCGGCTGGGTGTCGGACCGCATCGGCCGCGAGCTGACGATGTTCATCGCGTTCGGCCTCGAAGCGGTGGGCATACTCGCGCTCTACAGGTTCGGCTCCGACCCTGTCCTCTTCGTGATCCTGACCGGGGTCGTGTTCTTTGCGTGGGGCGAGATCTACAGCCTGTTCCCGTCGACGTGCGCCGACACCTTCGGCTCGAAATATGCGGCGTCGAACGCGGGCATGCTCTACACGGCCAAAGGCACGGCGGCGTTGCTCGTTCCGTTCTCGAGCCTGCTCACCGCCGCGACCGGAAGCTGGCACGCGGTCTTCATCGCCGCGAGCGCGATGAACGCGATCGCCGCGATCATGGCGTGGTTCGTCCTGCGGCCGATGCGCCGCGCGCAGATCGAAGACTCGAAGATCGAACCGTCCTACGACGACTCGCGCGCGAGCATGGCGGGGCTCGGGCTCGCCAACCGCGACAGCGCGAAAGTCTGACGCGCGTCTACTCCTGACGATTCAGGGCGCCGGGGCGTCGGAGCCCCAGCGGCCGATGGTGTGTACGCGCTCTCCGAAGAGGTCCTCACTGCGGTCGGGACGGTCGGGCAGCGTCGTGTCGAGCGCGCCCGGCGCCGCCGCGAGCAGCGCCGCGTGCGTGTCGGCGTCGCCGATGGCGGTGGCGAGCGCTTCGGGGTCGGCCCACACCGGCGCGCCGTCGACGAGGCGCAGGTAGACGCGGCCGGTCGCCTGATCCGCGAAATTCACTTCCCGAAAACGCTCCACGCAGCGGCGCAGGAAGCGCAGGTTGTTCTGCGGAGCGAGCAGGCTGCGGTCACGGAACAGGGTTTCGGGCTCTCGCGCGTTGATGTCGACGCGCCGGTAGCGCTCGACGTCGAGCAGGCATCTCACGTCGAGGACGTTGATCGCATCGTTCCAGCCGAAGGCGACGGTGCGCGGGCGCTCTCCGAGGTTCACGGTGTTGTCGAGAAACTCGAAGCGCACGCGCTTGTCGCTGCGCTGCACCCAGGTAAAGAAAAGCTCCGGCATGCCCGAGTACGCTTCGACACCGTGCGCGAGCGTATCGTCGACCGCTTTGTAGCGGCCGACGTCGAGCCCGCGGTTCCACGCGCGCTCCACCAGCGACACCGGCGGCGTGATCATGAAGAAGAGATAGACGATCTGGCCGAAGCGCGTCAGCAGGTTGCTTCCCGCGACGTCCGAATCGGGCGCGAAGCTGTCGAAGCGGAAGCGATCGATGAGGAGATGCGACATGTGGCCGCGCTCGGCTTTACGCGCCATGTAGTGATCGAGCTTCTGGTCGACGATGCGCAGCTCGTCTCCGGTGAATGCGCCGGCGTATTTGTAAGCGTCGCCGAGGCTCGCGTAATCGAGGAGCTGCTTTCTCCAGATGTCGGGGCTGATCAGCGCGAACTCGCTCCAGCTCGTGCCGACGTCGCCCGCGAGGCGTTTCTGCAGCGGCCTGATCGTGCTTTTTCCCGACGCCGAGGCGCCTTTGGTGTTCATCACGACCGGGCGCTCCTGCGGCGGCAGGAGGCGGTATCCCGCGTCGGCCACGGCCTGCATCAGCCACGGCTCGAGCGCACGGCCGATCTCTTCGCCGACGAAATCGTTGCAGGCCATTTGCGTGGCGATCGCCGCGCTCAAGCCCGGCGCACCCCACACGCGGCCGTGTTTCGCCAGCAGGGCCGCGACCACTTTCGCGAGCGCGCGGTATGCCGCTTTATGCAGCGGGTCGGGCGCGCCATGCCCTTCGGCTTCCCAGCGTGCGACCTGCGCGGTGGCGGCGCTGATGTCGGCGCCGGAAGCGTAGAGAGCATCCAGCGCGCTGCCGATGAAAGCCGCGAGCGCGCTTTTTTTCGATTCGTAGAGCGCGCCGATTTCCGCGTATCTCGGCTCGATCCGGCGCGAGAGGATTTCGCCGGTGATCCGGCGAAAGTTGATGCCGAGATCCTCGATCTTCGAGCCGTCGGGCACCGACAGGTCGGCGCTCACCCGGATCAGGAGCTCGTGCAGGGCGAGGCGCTCGGGGCGGAAAGCGACGAGCTCGGTGTAATCGAGGCCGGTCAGCCCGCGCAGCTCACGCGCTTCGGCATAAGACGTGTAAACGTTCTCGGGCCTGAAGATCGTGCACAGCGGCCGCAGCCGGTGCGGCACCGGGGATTCGATGCCGGGGTTCCACGGACCGAAATCGCCTGCCGCCGCAGTCATCGCATCAATCGGGGACTGTCCCCCATCTCCGGAATGTGAAAATCGGGGACAGTGCCCAATCGAATTTCAATGCTTCGGCAGTCTGATGCGCGACACGGTCCAGCGCGTGACCTCTTCCTCGGGCTCGTCGCCGACCGCCGGGGTCAGGGCGAGCGCCGCGTTGGTGACGAACATCTCGTCATCGAGGATCACCATGCTCGCCGGGAACAGGAGCCCCTCCGGTGTGCCGTCCCTGCGGATGCCTTCGAACTCGCCGACGCGGGCGATGACGCGGCCTTTGGCATTCAGCGCGACGAGCTCGTCGTTCTGATTCGCCGCGACCCACAGGCGCCCGTGCTGGTCGAAGATGAGGCCGTCAGCGCCGTTGATGCTTTCGGCGAAGACGGTGACCGCGTGCGACGCGAAGCTGAGCTTGAGCACGCGGTCGTCGCCGGTGTTGGCGATGAAGAGCGCGGTCTCATCGGCGTTGAGCGCGAGGCCGTTCGCACCGAACGGCGGAAAGCCCGCGGTCGCCAGCAGCGAATCGTGCGAGAGCGTCGTCACCGGACAGGTAGCCGTGCACGAGGCCGGGTTGTTGATGCGAAAGATCGCGCCCTGGAACGAGTCGGACACATAGAGGTTGCCGGCCTTGTCGAAAACGAGCCCATTCGGCGCGGGCACGAAATTCGATCCGAAGATGATGCTGTCGGCGCTGCCGTCGGGATTGCCTTCGCTGCGCGGCAGCGGCGCGCCGATGTGCGGCAGGGCGGCGACGTCCTCGACCGGTGTCGAGGCGTCGAAGCCCGCGGCGATCCGCTGGATTTTGCCGGCGCCGAAGTTGGCGATATACACCTTGTTGCCCGCGC
>JAQGNC010000649.1 GCA_028292065.1 Betaproteobacteria bacterium | reverse complement strand
AGATCGGCATCGGCGATCGAGGCCTCGGCCGAGCCCTCGGCCCGAACCTCGGCCTCGGCCAGCGTGCCGAGCCGCTCGCGCGTCGCGGCGATGCCGCCGGAAAACGGACCGACGACCAGTCGCAGCCGCAGGCTCCGCTGCTCGAGCGGGCTCTTCAGGGCGCGCCGCAGCAGTTCCACGAACGCGTCGGCCTCCGCGCCGCCGCCGAACAGCGCGACGACCAGCGGAGGCACGTCGCTTTGCGCGGCGCGCGCAGAGGCGGGGTCGGGCGCGCCGGTGACGAACCCGACCGACTGCAGCCGGCGCGGCAGCTTCAGCTCGCGGTACACCGAGAACGTGTCGATCCAGGAAGGGTCGGTGAACGCGATCGCGCTGTGGAAGCGGTCCATGCGACTCGCCGCGGCCGCGGGACCGTCGCCGAACCAGCGCCGCTTCGCGAGATACTCAGGCGTCCCCCAGATGTCGCGCACGCCCCACACGAACCGCGTGCCGCTCTCGGCATCGAGCGCCCGGGTGAGCTCGCCCAGCAGGCCGATCGGGTTATGGTCGACGAGCACGACGTGAGGCTCGAGCTCGGCGACTTCGGCGGCGATCCGCTGAGTACGCGCCTGCATGACCGCGCCCGCCGGACTGCCGTCGAGCGCGATCAGGCGGCCGTTTTCGCCGACGCCGACCGCCGGCAGTCGAGTCACTTCGAGACCGTCGGGCAGCGCGAGCCGATCGAGGAAGCGGCAGCCGGTGATGAGACGCACCCGGCAGGCGCGCTCCCGCATCAGCGCGGCGGCGATGCGCAGCGTTCGCGTGACGTGACCGAGGCCGACGACGTTGTGGCAGTAGAGCAGGAAGCGCGGACTGAAGGTCACGTCGCCTCGACGATCCTGCACAACCGTTCGTGCAGCTCGCGCATCGACATGTCCGACGCGAGCTCGCCGTCCACGATCACGGCGCTTTCGAGATCCACGGTGCGCCCCAGACGCTCCTCGAGCGTGATCATGACGTGGATCGTGTCGACCGACGTGAGCCCGAGCTCCGCGCCCACCATCGAATCGCGCTCGATGTCCTGCGCATCGATGCCGTTGGCCTTCACCGTCTCCGCCACTACCTGATGCAGGACTGTCCAGAGCTCTTCGCGACTCGGCACATCGTCTCCCATCAATGTCTATACGGGCAGTCCGCTTCGTGGCGCGCGCCTTCGCGCATGATAGGGCCTACGTGCCGGCCCCTGCCAGTGTCGGACTCACGGCGCTGCCGATGCGCCCGGAGCCGCGACCGAGGCGGGCGAGCGTAGCGTCGGCGACGCGTTCGACGGCGACGCTCACCGCAGCGTCGAGTGCTGCGCCGTCGACGGTGAGCTCGCCCGCGGCAGGACCGGTCACGCTGAGGTCGACCGATTCGACGCGCAGCCCGCGAGCCTCGATCGAGCGCCGCACCGCTTCCTTGGCCGCCGCGCGGCCGAGCAGCCACGCGGTATCCCGCTGCTGCGCGTCGTACCAGTCGTCGAGCTCGCGGCACGAGAGCACGTGGTGCGCGAGCGCGCGCCGCCAGATTCCCCAGCTCTCTTCGAGCAGCTTGTGCGGCAGCCGGATGACGCGCTCGGAAGGCGATGCGCCTTCGACCGAAAGGAAGCGCTCTCGCTGCGGCACCACGTGCGGGTCCGCCGACCAGCCTCCCATGAGCGTCGTGACGAGCGACGCCGGCAGCGGCAGATAGCGCTGCTCGAAACCGCTCAGACGGTAGAACGCGCCGGCTTCGTCGAAGAACTCGATGTCGGCGCTCGTCACGCCGGGGGCGAGCCGGCGGACCCGCGCTTCGGCGCGCACGATCGTTCCCGGTGCGGGGGCGGGCCGCACGTGCTCGAAGCTTCGCAGCTGGAACGGAAAGATCCCGAAATGCTCGTTGCCGTGCTCCAGCAGCCACAGGCCGACGAGCTGTCCCGCTGAATCGAGGAAGCCCGGATCGAGGTGGCAGGCGCGAGCGTCACCGCCGGGAGGACGCGGTATCTCGAGCCGCGCAGCGATGCGTTCGGCGTCTACGCCGTCGATAGACCTTATCGACTGGAACGCCCGCCCGTGAAAAGCGAAGTCGCGGTAGAACCTCGCGGGTGCCCACGTCGCGGGTCGGGACGGGGCGGAAGGCGGCGGCAGGAAACGGCCGGCCTGGGCGGCGAAACCGGCAGTCACCTCGACTTCCGCCTCGAACGCGAGCGCGCGACGGCCCTCCGCAAGGTCGAACAGCCTGACCGCCGCCACGCAAGGCGTGGCGGAGCGCACCTCCGCCTCGATCGCCAGATCGAGGACGCCGCGATCGAGCGCGAGCCAGCGAGACCCGCGGATGCCGCGCATGCGAGCGACGACGCCCCCCGCGAAGAGCTCGAGCGCCGCCTCGGCGGCGATTTCCATGCTGAAGGTGAAAGGGACGACGGCGAGCGGCGCTGCGTTGCGAGGGCCTCCCGCGAGGTGCGGGCCGAGGCTGTGCTCGCCCAGCAGCGGATCGAGCTCAGCGGTGTAGCGGCGGCGCGTCTCGATGCGGGACGGCCGGCGGTCGATGATCGCGCCGAGGAGCGGCCAGGGCGACGACGGCGCAGGCAGCGGCTCTCGCGCGGTGGCGGCGAGAACGAGATCGAGCATGCGGCTCTGGCTCGCGAGGAACTCGTTCATGACGTCGAAATGCCGTCGCGCGATTTCGGCGGGGAAGGCCGCGTGCTGCGCCGCGGCCTGCGGCGGGGCCGGGCGCTGCGCATCGGCGCGCGATCCCATGGCGCCGGCGCCGTGAGCCCCGACGACTGCCGCCCAACCGCTCTCTTCGAGTGTGCGCCACGTCCGCGACGAATAATCGAGATCGACGCCGTCGACGAACAGCCTCGCGAGCGCGCGCTCGAATTCCAGGAGCGCCGGCTGGCCCGCGCGCGAAGTCGTCACCGCGAGGTATGTGCGATCGCGCAACGTGTCGTTCACGAAACCGGTCAGCGCGTTGCCCGGCCCTACTTCGACGAAGCGCCGGCCTCCGTCGGCGTACAGCCGCTCCATCGTCGCCTGAAAGTCGAGCCGGCGCGACAGCTGATCGGCCGCGCAGCGATGAAACCCCGCGGCGTCGGACGGGAAGGGCTCGGCGGTCACGCACGAATACAGCGGGACCCGCGGCTCGACGACGTCGTTCGCGGAATAGACCGCGCTCAGCCGCTCGCTCCACGTCGAAAAAAGCGGCGTGTGGTAGGCGCGGCGAAACGGCATCGCCTGCACCAGCGCCCCCGTTCCCCTGAGCGCCGCCGAGCCGTCGCGCACGGCGTCGGCCGTGCCCGCGATGACGAACTGCGTGGGACAGTTGATCATCGACAGGAACAGCGCATCGTGGCGCCGGACGACGTCGTCCAGCGTCTTGCGGTCGACGAGGCTGACCGCAGCGACCGCTTCGGCGCTCGCCGGCGGCGGCATCGACAGCGCGATCTCGCTGAAGCGCCGGCACAGACCAAGCACGCCGCCGCGATCGAGGGCGACGATGCCGGACGCATAGATCGCCGCGTGCTCGCCGTTGCTGTGGCCGGCGATGAGGTCGGGCTCGACGCCGAGATCGGTGAGGAGATCGCACAGCGCGAGATTGACGACCACGCCGAGCTGCGCGCCGCTCGCGAGTTCTATCCTTTCGTGCGCGAGCGCCGAGAGCCCTTCGGCGGTCAGCTCGCGAACAGGCGGGTAGGCGAGCACGCTCGGCGCGACCACCGGCAGATCGCAGAGCGCGCGGTCGAGATCCTCGATCCACGCACGCACCGACGGGAAGACGAGACAGAGCTCGTCGAGCATGCCTTCGACCTGCGAGCCCTGCCCGGGAAAGAGAAAGACCGTGCGCCCGGTTCGTCCGGCGCCGTCACGACCCGATGTGTCGTCGGAGACCTCGCCGTAGAACACCGCGCCTTTCGCCTGGAAGCGCGCGCGCAGAGGCTGCGCCAGCTTCTGCAGCGCGAGGTCGAGGCGGTCGACGACATCGCGTGCGCTCGCGCCGACCACGGCGAGGCGGTGACGGCCCGGGCGCGGCGCCGCTTCGCGCTCGAACAGCGCCGCGACCGACCGCAGGTCTTCCGTCTCGGCGAGCCGCGCGCGGAGCGCGAGCGTTTTTGCGCGCAACTCGTCGGCGTCTTCGCAGGCGAGGAGCAGCAGGTGGGAAGGTTGCGGTCTTTGCGGGAGATTCGCGAAGCCGCCTTGCAGCGCGAGCAGGCTGGGCGGGATCGATTGCGCGTGGGAGGGCGGCATTACCGGCATGGGCTCATCGAGTCGACTTGCTTCCATTGCGCGTCACATCAGTGTCGAACCGGCGCATTACCGGGGTGCTTGAATGCGCTTCACGCCTCGGCTATGCTCACACGCGGAATTATCCGGATTTTATAAGGCGCCGCCTTGAAGATACTCTCATTGGCCGTCGGTGTGGTCGCCGGTGCGGTCCTCACACATTGGTGGCGCCCGATCCTGAAAGAGACCATGCGCGCGGGCATCAAGGCCGAGAGCAAGGTCAACGAGATGCTGCAGGTGGTCCGTGAAGAGCTGCAGGACGTCGCAGCGGAAGCCACCGACAAGCCGGGCACTGAAGTCGGGAAGAAACCGCAGCCACCCGTGTAACGGTCAGCGGAACCCCCGGCCGCGCCGTCCTGTCGCAGGACGCGCGGCGCGCTTCCCACCCTCAGCGTCCGGCGATTCGTGCCTCCATCGAGCCCACGCAATGCTCCGTGTCACTTCGCCGTCGACGTCGCGCCGCGTCCGCCCGCGCCATGAGCACACCCGGGCGTAACTCCACCGAGCGCCCCGAGCTGCAACTGCTTTCGGCGACCCCGGGCCGCCAGCGCTGGTATGTCCGCGCGCTCGGCGGAAGGCCGGCGTTCGCGCGCCGCCTCGAGCAGGAGCTGCGCCGCCACGACGGGATACTCGAGGTCCACGCCAATCCCGCTTCGTCGCGCGTGCTGGTGCGGTTCGTCGCCGGCACACCCGGGCTCGACATCGAGCAGGTCGTGATCGAGAGCGTTCGGCTTGCGTCGCAGGCGCAAGGCGACGGCGGCACTTCGGCGGGTGCGAGCGGCGGAATCGAGGACGAGCCGCGAGTCGTCGACAGCTGGCTATTGCGAGTCATCCAGCGCTTCACGTCGCAAGGCGCGGGCGGGAAAGCGGCGCCCGCGCCGCTCGCTCGAATGCTCCAGCTCGGTCTCCCCGAGCCTCGCAAGCTCGTCCTGCCGGCGACGTTTTCCGCGCTGTCGCAGGCGCTCGGTCTCCTGCGCGGCGTGGTGTTCGTCGCGATCATCAATACGGCGCGCGGCCAGCCGCCGCGGTATCTGCGCGCGCTCGGCCTCGGCGGCGGCAGGGGTTTCGTGCTGCTGTCGCTGCTGAGTCTCGCGGTCGTCGCCGCCGATTTCATGGTCGGCATCCTGCGCCGCCGCAGCTGGCACGCGCTGGGACAGTCGACGACGCTGACGCTGCGCAGGACGATGTACTCGCACATTCTGCGGCAGGATCTCTCGGCGTTCGACGCATCGAGCGTCGCGCAGCTCACGCAGATCGTCGATCGCGATTGCGAAAGGATCGGCCGCTTCGTTGCGAAAGCGGGCGATACCCTGGTCGACAAAGGCCTCGTCCTCGTCGTCGCGGTGAGCACGCTCTTCGCGGCGTCGCCGGCGCTGATCGGACTCATCGCGCTGCTCGTGCCTTTGATGATCCTTCCCGGACGGCTGCTCTCGAAACGCATCGCCGCCGCGCAGAAGCGGCTCGCGCAAGCCGAGGTCGCGCTCGATCATCTGCTCGAGAACACGCTGTCGAACATCGTCAACGTCAAGAGCTTCTCCGCCGAGCAGAAGGAGCTGACGTCGTTCGTCGAGCGCAGCAGCGAGCTCGCGACCGCTTCCACCGACGCGTACATGGTGTCGGCCGTGCACGCGCGCGGCGTCGAAAGCATTCTGCTCGCGGGCTGGTATGCGGCGGCGAGCTTCTCGGGCCATCTTGCCGCTTCGGGCAGGATCGAGCAGTCGACGTACACCTGGCTGCTCTTCCTGATTCCGCGCCTGCTCGACGCGCCCGCCGATCTCGAGGAGCTGACGCGGCTCTACGACGAAGCGCAGCGTGCGGCGCGCGGCCTGTCCGGCGCCCTCGACATCGAGCCCAGGATACACAGCGGTCCGCTGCGGCTGCCGAAAGACGCCGTCGAAGGCGAACTCGCGTTCGAGCGGGTGACGTTCGGTTACCGGCCCGGGCATCCCGTCGTGAAAGACGTCTCGTTCAGGGTCGGCGCGGGTCAGACGTTCGCGATCGTCGGCCCGACCGGATCGGGCAAGAGCACGCTGCTGCGCCTCCTCATGCGCTTCTACGACGTCGACGACGGCGCCGTTCGAGTCGACGGCTACGACGTGCGCGAGCTCGATCTCGGCGACTTGCGCAACGCCATAGGCCTCGTCGCACAGGAGGCGTATCTCTTCGACGGCACGATCGGCGAGAACGTCCGGTACGGGCGCGCCGATGCGAGCGACGCTGAAGTGTTCGAAGCGCTCGAAGCCGCGAGCGCGCTCGCGCTGGTGCAGCGACTGCCGCAGGGTCTCGATACGCCGGTCGGTGAACGCGGACGCCGTCTGTCGGGCGGCGAGCGCCAGCGGATCGCGCTCGCTCGTACGCTGCTCGCGCGAGCGCCGATCCTCGCGCTCGACGAAGCCACGTCGCAGCTCGACTACGAGACGGAAGCGGCGATTCAGCAGTCGCTGCAGCGGATGGTGAGCGAAGCGCGGCAAAGCGTGCTCGTGGTCGCGCATCGCCTCGCCACCATTCGTCGCGCGGACTGGATCGTCGTCCTCGAAGACGGCCGCGTCACCGAGCAGGGCCTGCACGACGATCTGGTTACGGCAGGCGGCCTGTATCAGATCCTGTGGGAGCTCCAGGTCAACGCGGCGCCCGGCGGACGAACACCGTTCGAAGTGCGCGTCCGGCGCGACGATTTGCCTGACGCGCACAGCTCGAACAGCGCTTCTACTTCGAGCCCGCGAAGCCGAATCGCCAGATCGGCGCCCCGGCGCCGGACTGCGACCGCGAGCCGATGTCGCGCGCTCGGCTCGAACTGCGCGAACTGCCAGCTCTGCGGATCGTCCTCGATCGCCGCGGCGAAGCGGATACGCGGCGCGCCGCCGGCGGCGAGATGCATCGAGAAGCCGTCGAGCGGAAGCGATAACCCCATCCCGCGCGCTTTGACGTAAGCCTCTTTCAGCGTCCAGTAATCGAAGAACCGCGAGACGCACGCGGCCTCGGGGACGCCGTCGAGGGCGTCAGCTTCGGCCGCCGAGAAATACCGCCGCGCGATGTCCCGGCTGAATGCGCCGCGCTCGATGTTCTCGACGTCGACGCCGACCTCCGGGACGCGTGCGATCGCGCATGCGACGAGGCCGCGGGTATGCGATACGTTGAACTCGACCGTCGCACCGGCCACGAGCGCCGGTCTGCCGTAGTCGTTCGACGCGAACGCGCAGGCGCGAGCCTCAGTGCCGGTGTAGCGCGCGAGCAGCGTCCTCAGCACGCCGCGCGTCACGAGGAACTGATGGCGGTCCTTCGCGAACATGAAGCGCTCGTGGCGCGCGCGTTCGTCGGGCGACATCATCGCCGCATAACGCTGCAGGAGGCCTGCGTCGGTGATGCCGTCGCTGAACACATACCAGACGTGGACTTGATCGGCGGCGAGCGCGAACGCATCCGCCGCGCGAGGCGTGCACGATCGGCATGTGTCGGGCGTGATTCCGGCGGCGCACATGCGCATACTTATACCTGCATTCGCGATGCGACTTTACGTGAACATCAACGGCAGCGTTCACACGGCGGACCTGGAGGGCGATCGTGGTGATCATCGCCGCGTAGTTGTTTGTGACCTCGGCAAGTGGGTGCGCCCCCGCGCGAGCACGGGTTTCAGGGTTTAGGCCGTGCGCTCCTGCGCCTCGGCGTTTCGTCGCCGCTGCGCATTGCGTTCTCGACGCGCTTGCGCTTGAGCGCGGGCGCGAACATCTCGATGAAATCCAGCACATAGCTTCGCAGGTAATCGTTGCGGCGCACGCCCAGGTGGATCGTGTTCGCTTCGAAGAGATGGCTCGCGTCGCGCGCTCGCAACCGCGTGTCGCGCTCGGGATCGAAAGCGAGGCTCGCGATGATCGCAATGCCCAATCCGCGCTCGACGTACGCCTTTATCACGTCGGTGTCGATCGCGCTGAGAACGATGCGCGGCTTCAGGCCGCGCTCCGCGAACGAGCGCACGAGCTTCGAGCGTCCGATGAACGGGGCGTCGTAGGTGATGATCGGATAACGCACCAGCGCCTCGAGCGTGAGCCGCCTCACTTCCAGCAGCGGGTGCCCCGGAGGCGCGACCACGATGCGGCGCATCGAATAGCACGGGAAGAGCGCAAGCTCTACCGCGTCCACGGGTGATTCCGAGCCGATGCACACGTCCGCTTCGCCCGCGCGCACCAGAGCGACGATCTCGTCGGGGCTGCCCTGACGGATCATGATCTGCACTCCGGGATGACGGCGGGCGAAAGCCTCGATCACCGGCGGCAGCGCATACCGCGCCTGTGTGTGCGTCGTCGCGACGGTGAGGCTGCCGCTTTCCTCGGTCTGGAAGTCGCGCGCGATCTTCACCATCTTCGCGGTGTCCGCGAGGACGCGCCGGGCGACTTCGATGATCGCCGCGCCGGGCTGTGTCGGCCCGCGCAGGCGTTTACGGCCGCGAACGAAGAGGTCCACGCCGAGCTCGCGCTCGAGGGTCTTCAGCTGGCGGCTCACTGCCGGCTGCGGCGTACCGAGCGCTTCGGCTGCCCGAGAAACGCTGTAACCGCTGCGCACGATCTGCACCACACACCTCAACTGCTCGAGCTTCATCCCATACCTTTCTTGTTATAACAATGACGAATCATAGTCATTGAACGCATAAAGTGCGAATGGGAGAATGGGCGAACACCAGGGAGGCGCTCATGCAGAAGCTCACCGTACTCAACCCCCGCAGCGCCGACGACACCGTGCCCGCCGCGCTGGCGCCGCAGCTCGCGAGTCTCGCCGGAGCGAAAATCGCCTTCATCGACAACAGCAAGGTGAACGCGGACATTTTTCTGTCGCGTATCGGTCCGCTGCTGCGCGAGCGCTACGGCGCCCAGCCCGGCGTCATCGTGCGCAAGCTCGCGCCCAAGGACGAGCTGAGCGACGCTGACCTGCAGCGCCTCGCCGGTCACCACGCGGTGATCCAGTGCTTCGGCGATTGCGGCACGTCGACATCGATGACAGTCGCCGACGGAGTGCGCATGGAGCGCCTCGGCATACCCACCGCGACGGTCATCAGTAGCGCTTTTTCCGGTGCCGCGCGGCACCAGGCGGCGGGCAGGGGAATGGGCGACCTGCCGATCGTCGAGGTCCCGCACCCGATGCATACCGCGCCGCAGCCGGTGGTGTGCGAGCGCGCCGAAGCCATAGTGGCGGGCCTCGCCGACGCGTTGACGCGCCGCGCGCCTGCTTCCGCCGCCGTACGCGGCGCACGCTGGGAGCGCGAGATCGCGGTCGATGAAGCACCGGACGCGCTCCAGGAATTCTTTTTCGAGCAGGGATGGACCGACGGCCTGCCCGTGGTGCCGCCGACGCACGCGGCGGTAAGGGCGATGATCGCCACCGCAAAGCGCGGCGCCGCTGAAGTGATCGGCGTCATCCCGCCGCGCATGCGACCGGCCACGGTCGAGCAGATCGCCGTCAATGCCGTCATGGCCGGTTGCCGCGCCGAATACTTTCCGGTAGTGCTTGCCGCGGTCGATGCGATGCTCGACCCCGAATGCCGGCTGTACGGCATTCGCACCGCCACGAACAACGGAACCCCCCTGGTGATCGTCAATGGGCCGATAGCGGCGGCGATCGGGGTCAACGCAAAAGGCAACGTGTTCGGCCAGGGCTGGCGCGCCAACGCGACGATCGGCCGTGCGATCCAGCTCGTGCTGCGCAACATCGGCGGCGACATGCCGGGCGAGACCGACATGTCCACGCAGGGGCAACCCGGCAAGTTCAGTTTCTGCATCGCAGAGAACGAGCAGGAGAGCCCGTGGACGCCTTTCCACGTCGAACGCGGATATGACGCCGGGGACAGCACCGTGACCGTCATCGGCGCGTCCGCGGGGCACAACGTGTTCACCTACGGCTGCGAGACCGGTACCGAAATCCTCGATCACCTCGTCGGCGCAATGACGGCGCTCGGACACAACAACGTCATCTTCCCGACAGGACCGCTGGTGGTCTTCGGTCCCGAGCACGCCGGCGTGCTCGCGCGCGACGGCTATGACAAGCCCGCCATACGCGAGTACCTGTTCACCCATGCGCGGATCCCGCTGTCGCGCTTCGCCGAGCGGACCGTCCGCGGGTTGAAGCACCGGCGCTCGCGCTGGTTCACACAGGTCGATGATCCGCAGCACATCGGCGTGGCGGACGACCCTTCGCACATCAACATCGTGGTCGCGGGCGGCCCCGGAATCCACAGCCAGTTCGTGCCCACGTCTTTCAGCTACAGTGCAGTCACTCGCAAGATCGAGCTCTGAACGGCTCATAAATATATGTACGCGGACGCACGATTCGCGGAGGAGGCGTGGTGGGGTGGTCAGGCAAAGCGGTTTTCGGCGTCGGTCTGTGGATCGGGTGCGTTGCAGCCGCGCTCGCGCAGCCGGGCGCAAGTGGCGACTGGCGCTATCCGCAAAAGCCAATCCGTCTCATCTCGCCTTTCGCGCCCGGGGGCGGCGCATCGACGATCGCGCGCATGATCGCGCCCGCGCTGACCGAAGCGTGGGGACAGTCGGTGGTGGTGGACAATCGCCCCGGCGCCGGCGGCTCGATCGGCACCGAGATGGCTGCGCGCGCGCCGGCCGATGGCTATACCCTGCTGATGGCGACCGCGAGCACGATCGTCATCAACCCCCTCGTGGGCAAAGTGCCGTTCGACCCGGTCAGGGATTTCACAGCCATCGTGCATACCGCCACTGTGCCGCTGGTGCTCGTCGTGCATCCGTCGGTTCCGGTCAAGTCGGTCCGGGAGCTCATCGGCTACGCGCAGACGCCGGGTGTGCATCTGAACTACGCGTCTTCAGGTGAAGGGACGACGAGCCATCTCGCCGGCGAGCTCTTCAGGAAGGTCGCGAATGTGCAGATGGTGCACGTCCCTTACAAGGGCGGCGGCCAGGCCATCATCGACCTCGTCGCCGGGCACGTGCAGGCCGGGTTCGTGAACATCCTCGAAGCGCTGCCGCAGATAAATGCCGGCCGCCTGCGCGCGCTCGCGGTGTCCACGCCTAAGCGCTCGCAGGTCATGCCGAACCTGCCGACCCCATCCGAGGCGGGCGTGCCGGGCTTCGAGGTCATTCAGTGGAGCGGTGTGCTCGCGCCGGCGGGATTGGCAAAGGATCTCACCTCGAAGCTGAACGCCGATATCGCGCGCATCCTCGCGCACAAAGAGGTACGGCAGCGGCTCGTCGATTCGGGCGCGGAGCCGGGCGGCGGTGCGCCGTCCGACTTTGCCGCTTTCATCAAGTCCGAAATCGGCAAGTGGTCGAAACTCGTGCAGACCGTGAAGCTCGACGGCCGATAAGGTTCAGGTAAAAGGACAACACATGAAAGCGATTGAAACGATCAGCGGGATTTCAGTGTACGTGCCCACAGGCGCGGTGGACACCCAGTCGAAGAAGCTCGCGCCGCGCCTGAAGTCACTCGAAGGTGCGCGCATCGGCATCCTCGACAACTGCAAGGAGTTCGCTGACGTCGTGCTGCGCGGCGTGGCTGCGGCGCTGGAGCGCGATCACGGCGTGACCAAGGTGAAGTTCTGGCAGAAGACTTATCTCGGGATTCCATCCCCGTATGCGCAGGAGATGGCCGCCGAGTGCGACGCGGTCATCAATGGCGTCGGTCACTGAGGCTCTTCGACACCCTGGACCGCGCGTGACGCGGCCGCGCTCGAAGACCTCGGAATTCCGACCGTCACTGTCATCAGCACCGCATTCGCGCCGCTCGCGCAGGTGGTCGGTGAAGGCATAGGCCATGTGAGCCTGCCTATCGTGGTCGTGCCGCACCCGCTCGGCGACCGCGACGAGCGGCTCATCGAAGCGCGAGGCGCGGCAATTGCGAGCGAATGCGCACGCGTTCTGACTACCGAAGCTCAAGTGCTCGCCGCCGAGTTTTCCGGCAAGCAGTATCCGCTGCCGCGCGGCGTCATGCCGCGATGAAGCCCGACTTCCCGCCGCTCGTCGAGACCGACAGCGCTTTCGAGCGCGTCAACGAATACTTCTACGACCGCGGCTGGACCGACGGACTGCCGATCGTGCCGCCCACGGCAGAACGCGTCGCGGCGATGCTCTCCGGCATGCGCTGGCGCCATGCGGACGATCTGAT
>JAQGNC010000350.1 GCA_028292065.1 Betaproteobacteria bacterium | reverse complement strand
TTCTTTCTGGGTCTCGGTTTTTGCCTCATGGAACGAGTCCTTTCCCGCCAGAGGTCGAAAGCATACTTTGCTACGCCTGCACCGCGTCATGACCGAGCCTTTGCGGCGTCGGTCGACGTGCCTCTCGATACACTCTCGTGCGCCTCGTGAACAAGATCCTCACCGACGCGCACCTGTCGGAGGCTTCCGACATCCACTAAGACCTCATCATTCGTTTTCGTCTGAGCGTTTACCGGCTGGGTGGGGAACGTCAAGCAGGCGAATCACTCCACCGTGACGGACTTCGCCAAGTTTCGCGGTTTATCGACGTCCGTGCCTTTATGCAGCGCTACGTGATACGCGAGCAGCTGGAGCGGGATGGTGTGGAGAATAGGGGAGAGGATCCCCGCGTGGTCGGGCATCGTGATGACTTCGACGCCTTCGCTGCCTGAGAATCGCGCGTTCGCATCGGCGAAGACGTAGAGCTCGCCGCCGCGCGCGCGAACTTCCTGCAGGTTGGATTTCAGCTTCTCGAAAAGCGAGTCCTTGGGCGCGATCGCCACGACCGGCATGTTCTTGTCGACGAGCGCGAGCGGGCCGTGTTTGAGCTCGCCCGCCGCATACGCTTCGGCGTGGATGTACGAGATCTCTTTCAGCTTGAGCGCGCCTTCCATCGCGATCGGGTAGTGGATGCCGCGCCCGAGGAAGAGCGCGTAGTCGCGCTGCGCGAAGCGCTCGGCCCATTTCTCGATCTGCGGTTCGATCGCCAACACGTGGGTGAGCGCGGCAGGCAGGTGGCGCAGCGCAGTCATGAGCTCGGTTTCACGCTCGGCGGAGAGGCGCCCGCGAAGCTTGGCCAACGTCATGGTCAGCAGGACGAGCGCCGCGAGCTGGGTCGTGAAAGCCTTGGTCGACGCGACCCCGATCTCGGGACCTGCACGGGTGAGGAAGCGCAGCTTCGAATGCCGCACGAGCGCGGACTCGGGAACGTTGCAGATCGACAAGGTGTGCTCGTGCCCGAGCGACTTCGCGTGCTGGAGCGCCGCGAGCGTGTCGGCGGTCTCGCCCGACTGCGATATGGTGACGACGAGCGCTTTCTTGTTCGGCACCGATTCGCGATAGCGGTATTCGCTCGCGATCTCGACGTTGCACGGGATGCACGCGAGCGCTTCGAGCCAGTAGCGCGCGACCATGCCGGCGTGCCAGCTCGTTCCGCACGCGAGGATGAGCACGCTGTCGACGTCTTTGAAGATGCGCTCGGCCTCGGCGCCGAACAGCTGCGGGGAGACGCCGCGCGCGTTGACCACGAGCTCGAGCGTGTTCGCCACCGCCATCGGCTGCTCGAAGATCTCCTTCTGCATGTAATGCCGGTACGGCCCGAGCTCGACTTCAGCCGAGGTGAGGCTGCTCACGTGCACCGCGCGCTCGCTGTCCTTGCCGTCGACGTCGACGATGCGCACGCCGCCCAATGTGAGCTCAGCGCATTCGCCTTCTTCGAGGTAGACGACGTTCTGCGTCACCTGCACCAGGGCGGATGCGTCGGAGGCGGCGAAGTTCTCGCCTACACCCAGGCCGAGCAGCAGGGGCGCGCCCATGCGCGCGACGACGAGGCGGTCGGGATCTTTCTCGTCGACCACCGCGATGGCATAGGCGCCGTGCAGCTCGGCCACGCTGGCGCGAGTCGCATCGAGCAGCGTTTCGCCGCGTTTGACTTTGGAGTGGATAAGGTGAGCGATCACTTCGGTGTCGGTGTCCGAGACGAACACGTAGCCGTCGTGCTGCAGGCGCGCGCGTATGGCTTCGTGGTTCTCGATGATCCCGTTGTGGACGACCGAAAGCCCGCCCGACACATGAGGGTGGGCGTTGCGCTCCGAAGGCACGCCGTGAGTCGCCCAGCGGGTGTGCGCGATACCGAGAGGGCCGGAAAGACCGGCTTCATCGGCGCGGCGCGACAGGTCGGCGACGCGCCCGGTGCTGCGCAGGCGCTGCAGGCTGCCGTTCACCACCGCGACACCCGCGGAATCGTAACCGCGATATTCGAGGCGCTTGAGTCCTTCGAGCAGGATGGGAACGACGTTCCGGCGCGCGATCGCGCCTACGATGCCGCACATATCGAGTATCCGTGAGGAGTGGGGGGTGAGAAGTCAGCGGTCATTCTGGTAAATGCGTGAGGCGTGAGGCGTTAGGGGTGAGGCGAGGGGCAAGGGCGAGGCTCGCAGGACGCCTCACGCCTCACCCCTCACGCGTTTCGCTTTCGCGCTTGTTCGCCTCACGCTTTTTTCCTTGGGCGCTTCCAGCCCTCGATGGTCGATTGCTTGACTCGGGTGAGCGCGAGCGCACCCGAAGGCACTTCGCGAGTGATCGTCGCGCCTGCGCCTATCGTGGCGCCCTGGCGCACGATGACGGGTGCTACGAGCTGGGTGTCAGAGCCGATGAACACGTCGTCTTCGATGATCGTGCGGTGCTTGTTCGCGCCGTCGTAGTTGCTCGTGATCGTTCCGGCGCCGCTATTGACGTTGCGTCCGACGCTGGTGTCGCCGATGTACGCGAGATGGTTCGCTTTGGAGCCTGCGCCGATTTCGCTCGCTTTGACTTCGACGAAGTTGCCGATGTGCACCTCTTCCGCGAGCCGCGTTCCCGGCCGTATGCGCGCGTAAGGACCGATGCGGCAGCGCTCGCCGATCGCCGCGGAATCGAGATGGCAGAAAGGCTCGACCTGGGTGCCGGGCCCGATGGACACGTCCTTCACCACGCAGTTCGCGCCGATGCGCGCGCCGTCGCCGATGCTGACCGCGCCTTCGAAAATGCAGTTCACGTCGATGAAGACGTCGGTGCCGCACGTGAGCGAGCCGCGCACGTCGATACGGGCCGGGTCGGCCAGCGCGACACCCTGTTCGAGCAGGGCGTTCGCATACTCACCCTGATACAGGCGCTCGACCTGCGCGAGCTGCGCGCGGCTGTTCACGCCGAGGGTTTCGGACGCGTCGGAGACGCTCACCGCTTCGACCGCGATGCGATCGGCGAGCGCGAGCTTCACCACGTCGGTGAGGTAATACTCCTGCTGCGCGTTGTCGTTGCGCAGCGCCCCGAGCCACGCCCCGAGCCGTGAAGTCGGCAGCGCCATGAGACCCGTGTTCACTTCGCGGATCGCTTTCTGTTCGTCGCTCGCGTCCTTCTCTTCGACGATCTCGCGCACCGCGCCGTCGGCGCCGCGAACGATGCGCCCGTAGCCTCGAGGGTCTTGAAGCGTCGCGGTCAGCACCACGACGGAATCGCGCGACGCGGCGGCGAGGCGGCGCAAAGTCTCGCCGCGGATGAGCGGCACGTCGCCGTAGAGGATGACGGTCACGTCCGCGTCGGTGAGCAGCGGCAGCGCCTGCTGGACCGCGTGGCCGGTGCCGAGCTGAGGCTCCTGGCGCGCGAAGGAGAGCGCCGGCCCGGTGAGCGCTTCGCGCACCCGGTCGCCGCCATGTCCATAGACGACA
>JAQGNC010000685.1 GCA_028292065.1 Betaproteobacteria bacterium | reverse complement strand
GACGTAATCGATCGTCGGCTCGAACGACGCCGGTGTCGCGCCGCCGGTGATGTCATTGCGCAGCTCGTCGAGCGTGTAGCCGACCGCGAGCTTAGCGGCGACTTTCGCGATCGGGAAACCGGTCGCTTTCGAAGCGAGCGCGGAAGAACGAGACACGCGCGGGTTCATTTCGATGATCACCATGCGCCCGTCGTCGGGATTGATCCCGAACTGCACGTTCGAGTCGCCGGTGTCGACGCCGATCTCCCGCAGGCACGCGATCGATGCGTCGCGCATGATCTGGTATTCCTTGTCGGTCAGCGTCTGCGCCGGGGCGACCGTGATCGAGTCCCCGGTGTGCACGCCCATCGGGTCGAAGTTCTCGATCGAGCACACGATGATGCAGTTGTCCTTGTGATCGCGGACGACTTCCATCTCGTACTCTTTCCAGCCGATGACCGATTCCTCGATGAGGATTTCCTTGGTCGGGCTCGCCTCGAGGCCGCGCTCGACGATCGCGACGAACTCTTCGCGGTTGTACGCGATGCCGCCGCCGGTGCCGCCGAGGGTGAACGACGGCCGGATGATCGTCGGGTAACCGACCATGCCCTGCACCTGGACCGCCTCTTCCATGCTGTGCGCGAGGTGCGAAAGCGGGCTCGCCAGCCCGATCTTCTTCATCGCGGCCTTGAACTTCTCGCGGTCCTCGGCCTTGTCGATCGCTTCCCGCGACGCGCCGATCATCTCGACACCGTATTTTTCGAGCACGCCGTGCTTCGCGAGATCGAGCGCGCAGTTGAGCGCCGTCTGTCCGCCCATCGTCGGCAGCAGCGCTTCGGGACGCTCGATCTCGATGATCTTCTCGACCATCTGCCAGGTCACCGGCTCGATGTAAGTCGCGTCCGCCATCTCCGGGTCGGTCATGATCGTCGCCGGGTTGGAGTTCACCAGCACCACGCGATAGCCCTCCTCGCGCAGCGCTTTGCACGCCTGCACCCCGGAGTAATCGAACTCGCACGCCTGGCCGATGACGATCGGGCCTGCGCCGATGATGAGGACGGTCTTGATGTCGGTGCGCTTAGGCATAAGGGCGGTGAACGCGTGAACGCGTGAACGGGTGAACGGGTGAACGGGTGGGAGCGGGAGCGCAGGCCCCGACCAGTTCAACGGTTCACGCATTCACCCGTTCACGCTTTCCATCCATGAGTCTGATGAACTTGTCGAAGAGATAATCCACGTCGTGCGGCCCCGGGCTCGCTTCGGGATGGCCCTGGAAGCAGAACGCGGGACGATCGGTCAGCTGGAAACCCTGCAGGCTGCCGTCGAAGAGCGAGACGTGGGTGACTTTCGCATTCGCCGGAAGCGTCGCCGGATCGACCGCGAAGCCGTGGTTCTGGCTCGTGATCATCACGCGGCCGGTCTCGAGGTCCTGCACCGGGTGGTTCGCGCCGTGGTGGCCGAATTTCATCTTGACGGTCTTCGCGCCGACGGCGAGACCGAGCAACTGGTGCCCCAGGCAGATGCCGAGCAGCGGCACGCCGACCCCGAGAAAGGTGCGGATGGCGCGAATCGCGTAATCGCACGGCGCGGGATCGCCGGGACCGTTCGCGAGCATGATGCCGTCGGGCTCGAGACCGAGCGCTTCTTCGGCGGGCATCTCCGCAGGAACAACCGTGACTTTGCAGCCGTGCGCGGCGAGCCGGCGCAGGATGTTGCGTTTGATGCCGTAGTCGTAGGCGACGACGTGAAAGCGCGAGCCTTCGAGCTTGCCGTAACCCGACGCCAGGTTCCACTCGGTCTGGTCCCATTCGTACGACTTCTTGCAGCTCACGACTTTAGCGAGATCCATTCCCATGAGGCCGGGAAATTCGCGTGCGGCTTTGAGCGCCGCCTGCTCGTCGACCGCGCCGGCCATGATGCAGCCGTCCTGCGCACCTTTGTCGCGCAAGAGGCGCGTGAGCTTGCGCGTGTCGATATCGGCGATCGCGACGATGTTGTCGCGCTTCAGGTATTCGGACAGCGTCCAGGTCTGGCGCCAGTTCGACGACAGGATCGGCAGATCGCGTATGACGAGCCCCGCGGCGTAGATGCGGTCGGCTTCGACGTCTTCCGCGTTCGCGCCGTAATTGCCGATATGCGGATAAGTCAGAGTGACGATCTGCCGGCAATACGAGGGATCGGTCAGGATCTCCTGATAACCCGTCATCGCAGTGTTGAACACCACCTCGCCTACGGTGATGCCTTCGGCGCCTATGGACGTGCCGCGAAATACGGTTCCATCCTTGAGTACGAGGATGGCGGGCGTACGCGCAGACACGGGCAAGCTCCTGAATAGTCGGGACTGGATGCGGAAAGCGGGACAGGTCGAAACCCGTCCCGCTCGCTTGAGGTCCACATTATACGTGAACGCGCGCAGCGGGTGAAGGGTGGGCGCGAGGGTGAAGGGTCAAGGGTGAAGGGTGAAGGGTGAAGGGTGAAGGGTGAAGGGCAACGTTAAGCCGCGCGTGGCGCTAGCAAGAACATCCCCTGCCCCTCAGGGGTGGGTCCGGGTGGGGGTGGGATGCCCTTCAC
>JAQGNC010000283.1 GCA_028292065.1 Betaproteobacteria bacterium | reverse complement strand
GGAGGGAAACCTTGGTTTCCCTCTGAGTCGTTCACCGGCGACGAGGTGTAGCGGAGCTACGCCCGGTCGGAGGCTCTCCGACCTTCGTGACGGTAGCGGATCAGGTTGTCGACGTTCTGATCGGCCGCCATGCCGACCGAGATCACGCCGCTGCCGGCGAGGTGCACCGCTTCGCGCCTGAGGAACTGCGCAATCCCGCTTTGGTCGGGGACCACGAAAGTGCCGTTGCTGCTGTGGTCGGTGAGCACGAAGCTCGTGCGCTGCACTTCGATCGTCGCATGGCGCCGCGACGCGAGCTCGCTTTCGATCACCAGGCCGCAGCTCGCTTCGCGCCCCATGAGCAGCGGCGCGCCGCTCGTCTCGAGATGCACTTCGTTGCCCCTGTGCATGAGCACGAGCGCGACACCGGCTTCGCGTTTGGCCGAAGGCACGATGATCGTGACGTTGGTCGCATCACCGATGTAGCTGTAGATTTCGAGCGACTCGGGCCGGCCCTTGACCGTGGTGGTGTCGAGCAGGCGCACCGTCGCGCGTTCCTCGGGACGCAGGCGCTCGGCGCAAGCGCCCGACATCAGGACTTCTCCCGGACCGGAGCGCGCGAGCACGCGTGCGGCGACGTTGACCGTGTCGCCGTACACATCGGCATCGGCGCGGATGACCGGACCGATGTGCAGCCCGATCTTCAGGCGCAGCGGACCGTCGCGAAGCTCTTCCTGGATGTTGATCGCGCTGCGGTACGCCTGGAAGACGTTGGGAAATGTCACCATCGAGCCGTCGCCGATGGTCTTGATGACGGTGCCGCCGTTGCGCGTCGTCACATCGGCGATCACTTTCAGGCACTGCGCCGCGAGGTTGTGCGCCACGCTGTCGCCGAGGTCGTGATAGAGACGCGTGCTGTCGCAGATATCCGCGAACAGCACGGCGAGCGTCTCCGGCGCGTCGGGCGTGTTGCCCATCAGCCTTTCCTCCCTGTGATACGTCTGTGCCCGTGTGTCGGAACAGCGCATTGTGACCCATCCGCGGCGCGCGTTTCAATCGGGCGGATGTTCATGCGTCGTGACCGGCGCGCCATCGTGAAAACGTCCGGGCTGTGCGGACTGACTATCTCGCGTCCCGGTTCTTCACCTGCGGCCTTTTGTACCTCTGACGTTCGGGCTCGGGGGCCGCGAGCGACGCGGGCGCGACACCGCGCAACATTCCGAAGAAGCGCTCCCGGTCGCGCCCGGTGAACTGCCTGAAGGTATGGAAAGCCACGTGCTGCTCTTCGAGCTCGGGCTGAATTTCGATCCCCCACAAGGGCCGCGTCTCGTTCGGCAGCATCGAGTAGCGGATGTCTCCGATCACGTTCGGGCGCGACGGATGGCGCGCGAGCCAGCCGTCGGACACGCGGGCGAAGCGCACGACGTCGGCGGCCTGCATGCCGTTGAGGGTGAGCGGCGGCACGAGATCGATCGGCTCGATGCGCCGCACGGCGCCGCCCGCATACAGGAGCGGCACCGAAAACAGGCCCACTCGCACCGCGTCGACGACGTACTGCCCGTCGGCGAGATAAACCGAACGCCACAGCACGAGATTACCCAGCGTCGGCTTCACCGCGTGCTCGCGGATCGCATGGCCGCGCTCGGCAGCGGTGCGCTCGATCACATTCATGGCGCGCTCGCGCTGGAGCGCGCCGAAACCGAGATAGGCGACGGTGAGGCCGATAGAAATCCCCGCGGCCGTCGCGCGTGCCGAGCGCAGCGCCGAGATCACACCGCCGAGCAGGATCACGGTGACGACCGGGTCGACGACCGCAACGATGCTCGCGGCAAAGCGCCTGTCACTGAAAGGCCACAGCAACTGGGTGCCGTAGCTCGTGCACGCGTCGAGGAGGATCGCGCTGACATATCCCGCGAAAGCGGCGACGAACAGCGGCAGGAACTCGTGCCTGCGCTTGAACGCGAACCAGAACGCGGCGGCCACGATCAGCGCGCCGAAAGGCGCTGCGAGGATCGAATGCGTGAACTGGCGGTGGAATTCGAGCGTAACGAGCGGATCGCTGTCTGAGCCGATGAGCACGTCGATATCCGGCAGCAGAGCGCCGGCGGCGCCGGCAAGCGCCGCGATGCGGCTACGCGCGCGCGTCGCGACGAAGCCGCAGGCTGCGCCGAGCAGCGCGTGAGTGACAGGATCCATGGGGCTGGCAGGTGAAAGGTCGGTCGAGCGGCGCTCGAAGGGGCCGAGTATTTCATATTTCGCGCCGAGCGAATGATGTCGGGGCCGGGCGAGGGATGAGGGATGAGGGATGAGGCGGGAGGGATGAGGCGGGAGGCGGGAGGCGGGAGGGCAACCCACCCCCACCCTAACCCTCCCCCTGAGGGGGAGGGAATGTCTTTGTCATCCGCGGTGCGGATAACTCTCCTTCCCCCTCAGGGGGAAGGTTGGAATGGGGGTGGGTTTGAAGGAAAGGAGGTTACGGAGGGAAACCTTGGTTTCCCTCTGTTCGTTTACCGCCCATTGGGTCCCGACGGGACCCTCAGGGGGAAGGTTGGGATGGGGGTGGGTTTAGAAGCGGCAGAGGCCTGCGCATGAACGAAGTTAAACTCACCTTCGCCGACCCATACACTGGAGCTCCCTGTGTTGACCCGCATCGACCACCTGATGATTTGCGTTCCCGACCTCGAGCGGGGCATGGAGCAGTACACCCGGCTCGGTTTCAACATTCATGTCGGCGGGGTGCATCCCGGCAAAGGCACCCATAACGCGCTCGCGTATAACGATGCAGATTATGTCGAGCTGCTCGCGATCCACGACGAGGCCGAGGCGAAAGCCGCGGCTGCGTGGAGTGCCAGCGGAACCCCGCTGCCCGCGTTCATCGCCGCAGGCGGCGGTATACGCTACGTCGTTCTCCAGAGCGACGACCTCGCCGGGGACGTGACCGCGATGCGCGAGCGCGGCGTGGACGTGAGCGACGCGATGGACGGTGCGCGGCGCACGCCGTCAGGTAGTGAGATGCAATGGAAGCTCGCGGTGCTTGGCCCGCGCAATCCGCTGCCGATCTTCTTCATCCAGCATGTGACGCCGCTGGAGGAGCGCCGCGCGCAAGTCGGAGCCGCAGGCAGTCATCCGAACGGGGTCCATGCCCTCGAGCGCGCCTATGTCGTGGTGCCCGACGCCGAAGCCGCGGCGGCGACCTATTCAAAAGTGCTCGGTCTCGCGCAGCCGCCGCTGCAGCGGGGCACCGTGATCATGTCGAACATGGCGGTGTTCCAGGTGGGACCCACCGGTCTCGGCATCGTCCAGCCGTACGACCAGGGACCCGCCGCCGATGCGCTCGAGCGCCGCGGCCCCGGCCCTTTCCAGGCGTTGTATCGCACCGCCAGCATGGGCGCCGCCGCACGCTGGATGCAGGTGCACGGTATCGCGCCGCTGCCGCGCGGGGTGCGTAACACCGGAGAGCAGGCGATGCTCGCGACGCCCGACCTTGCAGGCGGCGCGTACATCGGTTTCGTCGGCCCGGAGTAGCAAGCCGGACATCGCGGGTCGCGTGGAGGCTTCGATGCCGAGACTGTCCGAGGTGATGAAGGAGTACAAGTGCTACCGCGTGTACGCGTTCAACCAGGCGGCGCAGTTGATGGCGATCGACGCCATGCCCGGCGGCGGGGTGTGCACCTCGATCACGTTCGACTGGCTGCGCCGGCGGATACTCGGGGCGAAGAACTTCAACGACCCGGTGTATTCGAAGAAGAGACTGTTTTTAGGCAGCACCACGTCGACGAAAGGCCGCGAGCGGCTGATCACGAAGCACAAGGCGATGCACGTCGCGTTGGCCGAGAGCGGCCGCGACGACACGCTCGCGGCGTTCGACCAGGCGAACCCGCACGTCAAACGCCCGTTTGCGAAGCTCGCCATCGTAGACGGCCCCCGCGTCGGGTGCGCCGATTCGGCGCGAGACTACGAGCCCGACCCGAACAAGGCACGCAAGGTCATCGACAGCCTTACCGACACCGGGAGAGGCGACTACAACGCGGAGATCGCGTGGAAGAGCCGCAAAGTTGCACCGGGTCACTCGGTGGGCGCGGCGCGCCGCGACGGCACCTACTGGTTCTTCGATCCCAACCTCGGGGAGTACCAGACGAACGACGCCTCGGAGTTCGCGGCGATGGTGCTCGACGCGTGGACCTGGTACGCGCACACGCACGAGCTGACGACTTTCTGGGTGACGTGGGTGAACGCGGCGGTTTAGATGTAGTCTGCCGTGTGGCGCTGCACGTTCGAATGCGCCCACCACCAGGAGGAACTGCCATGCTGACCCGACGTGAAGTGTTGGCCGGCGCGCTCGCGGCCGCTGCGATGACGCGAATCCCGACGGCGTTTGCGAAGCCTTCGCAGCCTGCGACAGCGGTCAACTTCGACGTGCCCGCCGGCGCGTGCGATTGCCACACCCACATCCACGCGGCGCAATTTCCATATTTCGAGGGCCGGGTTTATACGCCCGACGTGGCGATGCCCGACGAGATGGCGGCGCTGCACAAGGCGCTGCGCATCGAGCGCGTGGTCATCGTCACGCCGAGTGTTTACGGCACCGACAACCGGCCGACCCTGTTCGGCATGCAGGCGCGAGGGGCGAATGCGCGAGGCGTGGCGGTGATCGACGACAAGACTTCGGAGAGTGATCTCGACGCGATGGGCAAAGCCGGCATGCGCGGCATACGGCTCAACCTC
>JAQGNC010000279.1 GCA_028292065.1 Betaproteobacteria bacterium | reverse complement strand
ATGAAGTCGAAGCTGCCCGCGTGCTTCTGCATCTCGTTGGCGTTGCGCGAGACCACAACTTCGTCGGCACCCAGGCGTACCGCGTCTTCCCTCTTGTTTGGTGAAGTCGTGAATGCCACAACGTGGGCGCCGAGCGCATGCGCGATCTTCACTGCCATGTGGCCCAAGCCGCCGATACCGACCACGCCGACTTTCTTGCCTTTGGTGACGCCCCAGTGACGCATCGGCGAATACGTCGTGATCCCCGCACACAGGAGCGGCGCGGCGCCGGCGAGATCGAGGTTGGACGGCACCCGCAGGACGAAGCGTTCATTGACGACGATGCTGTCCGAGTAGCCTCCATAGGTGACGCCACCGAGGTGCTTGTCGGGCGAGTTGTAGGTCAGGCTCGCGTTCGGGCAGAACTGCTCGAGCCCGGCCTGGCATTCGGAACACGTTCCGTCGGAATCGACCATGCAGCCGACCGCGGCGAGGTCCCCCGCCTTGAACTTCGTGACGGCAGAGCCGACGCGAGTGACGCGGCCGACGATCTCATGGCCCGGTACGCAGGGATACACGGTCGGCATGACGCCGCTCCACTCGTTTCGCACCTGGTGGAGATCGGAGTGGCAGATGCCGCAGAACAGGATCTCGATCTGCACGTCGTGCTCGGTCGGATCGCGTCGCGGGATCGTGCTGGATACCAGCGGTGATGTTGCACTGGCAGCCGAATAAGCCTTCGCGTGGTTCATGTAGGTCTCCTGGCAAAGCCCTCGCGTCGTCGCAGTTGCGAGTCCGTGTCGGGCGATGGAAATAATGTACCGGCTTCGGCTGCATTCGATTAGCCCCGTGGCTTCGCATGAACCTGTGAAAGCTCCTCATCAATGGACGGTAGGGTTCTTTTCTGCGACATTGGCGCGCCGGCCGGGACACCGCTCGACTGAGCGGCTGCTAGCGGCGGCTTGTAGTCCGGGCTATTCCTCATGCGGAGCCGCGTACTGTTCGTCGGTCACCCTCTCCATCCACTCGACGACCTTGCCGTCGAGCGCTTCCTGGATCGCGATATGTGTCATGGCGGTGTTAGGCATGGCGCCGTGCCAATGCTTCTCACCTGGCGGGCACGAGACGACGTCGCCGGGCCGGATCACCCTGATCGGGCCGCCCCAGCTCTGCACGAATCCGCAGCCTGACGTCACGATGAGCGTCTGACCGAGCGGATGTGTATGCCAGTTGCTCCGCGCGCACGGTTCGAACGTGACATACGCGCCTCGCGCGCGTGCCGGATCGGGTGCCTCGAACAGCGGGTCGACGCGTACCGTGCCGGTGAAATACTCGGCGGGCCCTTTGGCGGAAGGCTGTGAACCGTTTCGCTTGATATCCATGTGGAAGTCCTCTTTATCTGGCAGCGGTTTACTGGGGACGTTTTTCGAACGCGGCGTTTCGCCAATGTAGCAATCGAGACGCCGCGCGATTAGCCGGCAGAACGCGCATGGCTCTGTGAATCGAAGTCATGAATGTCGCGCAGCCGCTGAGATGCGCGGCTGCTGATGAATGCCAATACGGCTGCCAGGCCAAGAACAGCGGCACTGGTTCCGAATTCAAAGACCGGGCCACTCGCGTCATAGATCAAACCGCCTACGGTGGCTCCCGCTGTAATGGCGAGCTGGATGATCGCGACCATCAGGCCCCCTCCAGCCTCGGCGTCCTCAGGGAGCGTTCGCGTGAGCCATGTCGACCATGCGACCGGAGCGGCGGTCGAAACCAGTCCCCAGATCGCCAGGAGGCCCCCGGTGACACCGACCGAATTGCCGAAGACCGCCAGCGCGACGGCAACGACGGCCATGACGACCGGGATGACGACCAGGGTCGACTGCAACCTCGTTTTCAGCACCTCGCCTACCACCGAAGTTCCGATTACACCGGCCACGCCGATAATCAGCAGGAGTATGGAAAGCATCGGCACGCTGACGCCGGTCACGCTTTCCAGAAACGGACGTAAATAGGTGTACAGCGCAAATTGACCCATGAAGAGCAGCATGACTGCGCCCATCCCAAGGGCAACCTGACGATTGCGCAAGAGGCTCAGGATCGAACCCGCCTGCGTCTTCTTGCGGGCCGGCAGCGAAGGCAGCGTCAGGCATTGCCAGATCAACGCTGCCACCGCGAGCGGCACGACGAGCAGGAACGCCCCGCGCCAGCCGATGAGGCCGCCCAAAAAACTGCCCAGCGGAGCCGAGATCGTCGCGGCGATCGCGTTGCCGCCATAAATGATCGCCAGTCCGCGAGGCACCGACTCTTCCGGCACGAGGCGCATGACCGTTGCTGCGGACATCGACCAGAACCCACCGATCGCGACACCCAGCAGGGCACGGCCCACCATGAGCAGCAGGAAGTTGGGCGCAAGGGCAACCATGCCCCCCGAAACGATCAGCAGTGCCGACATGCCGATAAGCGTGAACCGCCGGTCCATGCGTCCTGCCAGCGTCGCGATCGAAAGGCTCGTGATCACCGCGAAGACCCCCGAGATCGAGATCGCCTGCCCCGCCTGTCCTTCGGTGAGGCCGAGGTCGCGCGCGATCGGCGTCAGCAAACTGACCGGCATGAACTCCGACGCGATCAACACCGCGACGCACAGCGCCATGGCAAATACCGCGCCCCATGCGGGTTGGCCGGTACTGCTGCCCGCACCGCTCATAAACGAAGCTTTGTTCATTGTTCCCTGGCTATCTGATATCCGAGCAGTGAATGTAGCCTTTGAGGCCCCGCGGGATTAGACGGGCAAGCCCGTAAGGGCCTGTGAGGTACATTCACGAATGCGGATTTCGCGGAGCCCCGATCCGCAGACTCCCTCGGGTCGCTGACGAACGGCTCGGCGGCCAAGGCGAACCGCCATTAGCTGGCAGAATGCGCCTTCGTCCGTGAATCGAGCGCTACGATGCCGCGTCAAAACGTCAACGACCTGATCGCATTTCTCGCCGTCGCACGCGAGCGAAGCTTTACCCGCGCCGCCGCGCAACTCGGGGTGTCGCCGTCGGCGCTGAGCCACACCATTCGCGCGCTGGAGGAGCGGCTCGGTGTCCGGCTGCTGACGCGCAGCACGCGCAGCGTCGCGCCTACCGAGGCCGGCGAGCGCCTGTTCCTGACGGTGGGCCCGCGGTTCGACGAGATCGACGCCGAGCTCGCGCGCTTAAGTGAGTACCGGGAAAAACCGGCAGGCACGATTCGTATCACGGCGGGCGATCATGCGGCCAAAGCCGTCCTGTGGCCGAAGATCGAAAGACTGCTGCCGCAATACCCCGACATCAGGATCGAGATCAACGTCGACCATACTTTCACCGACATCGTCGCGGAGCGGTACGACGCCGGCGTCCGTCTGGGCGAGCAGGTGGCGAAAGACATGATTGCGGTGCGTGTCGGACCGGATTTGCGCATGGCCGTCGTCGCCGCGCCGTCTTATTTCGCAAAACGACCGCCGCCCAAGGCCCCGCAGGATCTGACCGATCACAACTGCATCAATCTGCGCCTGCCGACGCTCGGCGGGCTGTATGCGTGGGAATTCGAGCAGGGCGAGCGCGAGTTGAAGGTGCGAGTCGACGGCCAGCTCGTCTTCAATGATGCGTCGCAGATGCTGACTGCCGCGCTGGCGGGCTCAGGCCTGGCCTACCTGATGGAAGATGTGGCGCAGCCGTATATCGCCTCAGGCGCGCTCGAGCGAGCGCTCGAGGATTGGTGCCCGCCTTTTCAGGGATACCACCTCTATTATCCGAGCCGGCGGCAATCGTCACCCGCTTTTGCCCTGCTGGTCGAGGCGCTGCGTTATCGCCGAGCGGCGGGTGATTGAAAGCCAGAACTGTCGCGGCGATGTCGAATTCGGCTGGGCCCGTTCGACTACCAGCGAACGACCAGCTCTCAGTCCCCGCCGGCCAGGTCGACCTGACCGTGCGACCATCCAAGCTATCCGATCGACAACCAGAAAAGGTTAATCATGCCCACAGGCACCGTTCGTCTACACCGCGTACTACGCGCACCACCCGAGAGGATCTACCGGGCTTTCCTCGACGCCGATGCCCTGTCCAAATGGCTGCCGCCGAACGGTTTTACCGGGAAGGTTCATCAGATGGACGCGAAAGTGGGCGGCGCCTACCGGATGTCGTTCACGAACTTGAGCAGCGGTCATTCGCACTCGTTCGGCGGCACTTATCTCGAGCTCGTTCCGCACGAACGCCTGCGCTACACGGCCAAGTTCGACGACCCGAACCTGCCGGGGGAAATGCAGACGACGATCACCTTGAAGAAGGTCTTGTGCGGCACTGAATTCACGGCGGTGCAGGAAGGCATTCCCGAAGTCATACCCACCGAGATGTGCTATCTGGGCTGGCAGGAATCGCTCGTCCTCCTGGCGCAGCTCGTGGAAGCAGAAATTCCCGGGTAACCGCGGCGTCGAGCCGCACGCGCGCATCGGTAGTGGAGCAAACCCGCGACAGCCATCGACCGTGCGCTGAAGCAACCGGCGCTCGCGGCGCAACGTCTTCGGGCGCCGCTGAGCACCGACAATGCATCGCAAAGCGCCGCCTCATCCCCGCCTCTACCGCAAGCCGGGCGAGGCGACGCTTCCGGTTCGTGCCCTGAGACTTACTGCACGAGCTCCGGCAACTCCGTCGCGTCGAAGTCCGCCCACCCGCCGTCGCGCCATTCACCGCTCGCGCGCTCAATGTCCAGCGCGCCGGCCTCACGCAAAGTCTGTATCGCGCGCGCCTCGCCGTCTGCGTCGGCGCGAACCGCGACCATCATTCCCGAGCGCCGCTCGGCGTGCTCGTCCTCTTCGGCCCCGGCCTCGGCCTGGCCCTCGCCCGAGCCGCTCACCCCGCCGATGAGTGAGCCGCCGTACGCGCCCACACCGACGCCTGCGATCGCACCCGCGGCAGCGGCGGCAGGTGCCGCCAGGGGTGCCGCCGCCACTCCCGCGGCCAGGCCGAGGGCGGCGCCAACGGCCGCACCGGTCGCGGCCTTCGCTCCGGAGTGCTGGGTCCCCACGCGCGGCTGCTCGTTATCGACGACGGGGACGTTGCCGCGCATTCCCCTGGGCGTCAGGTAAAAAGACTGCACGTCGCTCGCCGCGAAGCCTGCGCGCTCGAGTGCCGCAACCGCGGCGTTCGCTTCATCCTGGGTATCGAACCTGCCTGCAATAATCGTAGACATGGGAATCCTTTCCATTGGGACCTTTGCCTGGGTGCAAGACACATACCGCTGCACCGGAGTGGTCCCTGCGGACTCCCAGCGAAACCGCTCAGGCGACGTACACCGTCCTGACGTCGACGAACTCCCTGATGGTCTCGATCCCCGCGTCGTATGTCGCGCTGGAGGCGTTCGAGCGCCTTGATCAGCGCTTATCGCACGGACGGGGATTCGCGCCGCGTCGCTTCGGCCGCACGCCTCGAAAGCGCGGCCGCGAGCGCGCGGAGCAGCTGTTCTTCAGTGAACGGCTTCGAGAGGAAGTCGGCGGGCGAGTCCGAGGTCAGCGCCTGGACGTGCTCCGCGAAATCCGCGTGCGCGGAGATGAAGATGATCGGGATGTGCAAACCGCGGCGTGCAAGATGCTGTTGCAGCTGCGGCCCGCTCAGGCCGGGCAGCGCGACGTCGAGGATGAGGCAGGTGGTTCGTTGTTCGTATGGCGACAGGAGAAACGCCTCGGCCGAAGCGTACGACTCCGTTGCATGACCGAGGGACCTGAGCAGACCGGCAATCGCTTCACGCATGCCCAGGTCGTCATCTACGATCGCGATCATGCGGGAGGCGCACCAGGGGTTTACCTGCGGGGTTCGGGCCTTTGGCCCTTTTACAAACTACGTCTGTCGCACCGCTCACGCCAGTGCATCTTGGTATAGATCGTGCGGACCGGCCGCACGACGGCGCGGATTCACTCGCGCTTTAGCGCGCCGACCCTGATCAGCGTCTGCAGGCGCGACGCTTCGCGCTTGATGAACGCTTCGAACTGCTCGGGACTGCCGCCCTG
>JAQGNC010000253.1 GCA_028292065.1 Betaproteobacteria bacterium | reverse complement strand
CGTCGTGGAAATCCGGCCGGGCGGCAGCTCCACGATCGGCATCACCGCCGTGGCGCGCGCGGCTCCGGACGGCTACACGATCGGCGCGGTCGATGCCGCGTTCACCATCACGCCGAGCCTGATGAAGGTGCCGTATGACCCGGTGAAGGATCTCGCCCCGATCACCGTGCTGACGACGACCGCGTTCCTGCTGGTCGTGCATCCGTCGATTCCTGCGCGCTCGGTTGCGGAGCTCGTCGCACTGGCGAAATCGAAGCCGGGGCAGCTGACGTTTTCATCGACCGGCAGCGGCAACAACGTTCATCTCGCGCTCGAACAGTTCAAGATGCTGACCGGCATCGACGCGACCCACGTGCCGTACAAAGGCGGCGCGCCTTCGGTGAACGCGCTGCTGTCGGGAGAAGTGGCTTTCACGCTCGCCTCCAGGCCCGGCATGGTTCCGCACATCAAGGCAGGCAAAGCGAGAGCACTCGCGGTCACGGGCGCGAAGCGCCTGCCGGAGCTGCCGGACGTCGTGACGTTCGCGGAGAAAGGGCTGCGCTTCGAAGTCGCGCCCTTTTACGGCGTGGTCGCGCCCGGCGGAACCAGCCCTGAGATCGTCAACAAGCTCAATCACGCGTTCGTAGCCGCGATCAAGTCTCCCGACATCCGCACCCGCCTCGACGACCTCGGCCTCGACGGGATCGGCAATTCTCCGCGTGAGTTCGCCGATTACATCAGGACCGAGATCCCGAAATGGGCGCGGGTCGTGAAAGCGACGGGGGCGAAGATCGACTGAGGTGGCTGCGCGAAGAAACCGCCCATATCCCCGGCCTTCCCCCTGAAGGGGAGCCGCGTCGGCCACTCTATCGTGTGGGCTCACTGGTCGAGCACGCGTGATATGCGTACTTCATGCCAGTGTGCCGCTCGACATGAAGCGGGGCATCGTCTAACCTTTCGACGCCTGCGCGTGCCGATCAGGGGGCGCCGAGGAACTCGAACAACAAAAAGGACACTGGCATGCGCGCTTCCTGGATACACGCTTTCGGGTTGGGGCTTGCGGCCCTGTTTGCGTCGGTGACGGCCGCGACTGCGCAAACGGGGAGCGGCGCAGCGGTGCCGCCCGCCGCGACTGCGACGTATCCCACGTGGGCCTACGCGTGGAATCCGGACTTCACGGTGCCGCCCGCTGATGACGCGGCCCAACGTCTGCCGGGCAGCACGGCCGCGTTCAGCTGGATACAGGCGCGCGATCTTTTCTTTGCTCCAAGCTGGCATCCCGAAGATCATCCGGCCATGCCCGACGTCGTCGCCCGCGGCAGAAAGCCTGATGTGCGCGCTTGCGGCTCGTGTCACCGCGCCGAAGGCACCGGCGGCCCTGAAAATGCGAGCCTCGCCGGTCTGCCCGTTTCCTATTTCGTGCAGCAGATGGCCGACTTCAAGAGCGGCGCAAGAAAGTTCTCGGGGCCGCAAAGAAGCGCGGTCGTGCTGATGGCGGCGGCCGCCAAGGCCATGACCGACGCTGAGGTGCAGGCGGCCGCGGCGTACTATTCCGCGCTGAAGCCGAAACGGATCATCAACGTCGTCGAAACCGATAGTGCACCGAAGACTTACATCGCCCGCTTGTTCTTCGTCAAACAGCCTGGAGGCGGCACCGAGTCGCTCGGGCGCCGCATCGTCGAGGTACCGGACGACGTGGAGCAGTTCGAGCTTCGCGACACTCGATCGACGTTCACGGCTTATGTACCCGTCGGCAGCATTGCAAAGGGTGCGGCTCTGGCCAAGAACGGTGGCGCCGGGACGACCGTTCCGTGCGCAGCCTGCCACGGCCCCGACCTCAAGGGCGTCGGCCCCATCCCCGGGATTGCCGGGCGATCGCCGACCTACATCGTGCGCCAGCTCTACGACTTCAAGCACGGCGCACGAGCGGGCGCCAGCAGCGCGCTGATGAAGCCGACTGTCGACAAGCTGTCCGAGGACGACATGATTTCGCTTGCTGCATACGTGGCGTCTCTCGCGCCGTGAGTAGGTGCGCGAGCGGCCTTTAAATTGCTCCGCGCCAGCAAACCGGAGCGGAGTACATCGACGACGAACATGCATCACATTCGGCGCGCGAGCGGCAGACCCCTGCTCCTGATTCTCCGTGGAATCTGGCGCTCGCAGGTATCGACGCCTGCGTCCGCAGCGGTTCAGCGCCTCGCGCCTCGGCCGACCTGAAGCGCATGCGAATAGCATTCCATTCGTCCCGCTACGGCGCGTCGCATAGATAGCTCAGCATGAGGTCAGTATCCGCACGGCCGCGATGACGTTACTATTGCCGCAGTCCAGCGGAGGTGCGCATGAAGTTCAAGAGCCCGGCGTCGACATCGACGTTTACGATAACTTCCAGCCCTGACTGGCCGAGCATCAGTTTCGAAACGGACGTTCCGGGACCGCATGCATGGCACTGGACACTCGCCTGGGGTGCGTTCAAGAAATC
This sequence comes from Betaproteobacteria bacterium, assembly GCA_028292065.1. Lineage (GTDB taxonomy): Bacteria > Pseudomonadota > Gammaproteobacteria > Burkholderiales > SG8-41 > JAQGMV01. The sequence continues at coordinate 4,214 of JAQGNC010000253.1, read as the reverse complement.
CGGCGTCGTGAACACCACAGGCGCGAAATGGGATGCGAAGGCGGTGGTCGTGAATTGCGGCGGAACACTGACTGTCCGGGCCGAGGCGAACAAGCAAACCGCCACGATCAGCGTCAAGATCACGGGCACGAATCCGGGCTCCGCCGAAGTCGTCACTTATCTCAGCGCGAAGCAGAACAGCGCGGGCTTCGACAAGATCATCCAGCACGAGACCAGCTTCGCGCATTTCAAAAACAAGGAGCCGATCCGCTCCTTCGACAACGGCTATGGCATGTGCCAGCTCACTGCACCCGTACCGACGTTCGACCAGGTCTGGAACTGGAAACTGAACGTGGACGCCGGATTGAAGCTGTTCGACCAGAAACGCACGGCGGCGATCACTTACCTTTCGCAGAGCAAGAGAACGTATACAGCTGACCAGCTGAAGTACGAGACCGTTTGCCGCTGGAACGGCGGGAGTTACCACGAGTGGGACGCGAAAGCGGGTAAATGGCTCAGGAAATCGACTATTCTTTGCGACAGCAAAACCGGGAACATCGGCTGGGACATGACGGATACCGGCAATAAGGGCAAGAGCGAAGCGCAGCTTCACGCACGCGACAGCGGCAGTTATTCGAAAGCGCCTGCGGCCGGGGCACATTGGATGTACTCCGGAGTCTGTTATGCCGATGCCGTTCTTCGTTAGCCTGTTCCTCGCGATCTTCGCGTATGCCGCAAGCGCGGCCGCGGACGCGCCGAAGCCCGTCACCGCCGCGGCTGCCACGGACAGCGCCGCAAGCGGTTCGAAGGGCAAGCTGGTCGTGCAGAGCGAGACGGGCAAGCGTTACGGCATTCAGGTCACACGCGACAGCACCGTCAGCCCCACCGCGCAGCCCTCGGAGGTCAAGCTGATCGGAGAGTCGAAAGGTGTGGCGCTCGTGGTCGTCGACAGCTATCCATCGCGACCGGGTGGGATGTCGCTTTGCCAGGCCGGCAAGGAGCGGTTCCTGCGAATCATCTCGCTCGTCCAGAAAGCGCCGGAAGAGACGTTTCGCGTGAAGCTCGAGAGCTGTCGCGACAACATCGAGCTTGCTTCGCCGGGAATCGAGTGGCTGCCGGCGTCGTCAGCCATACGTATCCACTGGCTGCTGGGTCCTGCCGCGAATGGCCGGTCCGAGACCCGTACGCTGCGCATCGGCCAGGACGGCAAGCCGGTTTGAGTTACGCTTGGTAGGTCGCCGCCGCCGCTGGCGAGAGCCGTTAGAAGCCGCGTGACCAAAACGCATGCAGACTATCCTCTCCATTCGCACCGAAGGGTCGGGTTTATATGAATTCACGAACGACGTCGTGCGATTCGTACGCGAGAGCGGAGTGGCGCAAGGCCTGCTGACGCTCTTCGTGCAACACACGTCGTGCTCGCTGTGTGTGCAGGAGAATGCAGATCCCGACGTGCGGCGCGACCTCGAGGAGTTCTTTCTCAGGCTCGTTCCTCCGTCGGACGATCCCTCTATGCGCTGGATCTCTCACACGGCAGAAGGCCCGGACGACATGCCGTCGCACATCAAGGCGGCGCTCACGGCGGTGTCGCTCTCCATTCCTGTGATGGCGGGAAGGCCCGCACTCGGGCAGTGGCAGGGGATTTACCTGTTCGAGCACCGCAATGCCGCGCACACGCGGCATGTTGCGGCACACGTGAGTCGTGGCTAGTGGTGCTCCAAGCACGCTTCACGAGCCGTTCGCGGACACGGTCTAACATGTAGTGCAGAGCCCGAACAGGAGGAGCAATGAACCAAACAACGATTTTCATCCGCAGTGCCAAGGCAGCCTTGGTGACCACCCTGTGCTTTTCAGCACTGCCGGTCCACGCCGCATCAGTGACCGTCGATTGCGATGCCGGCAACACCATCACTGCCGCGCTTGGCGTCGTCAAACCGGGTGACACCCTGCTGGTGAGCGGCACCTGCAAGGAGCAGGTGAACATCCCACCGGAAGTGGTCAGGGTCACGCTCGACGGCCAGAAGAAGACGACGATCCAGCATCCCGGCGGCGCGGCGGCTTCGCCGCATGTCCTCTATAACCGGGGAAAGGAAATCACCATCAAGGGATTCACGTTCACCGGAGGTATGGATGGCATCCACCTGTCCGGGCCCGCTTCGGCGGTGATCGACGGCAACGTCGTCATCAAGAACGCCGGGCGCGGGATTCATATCGACAAGGGCAGCGTTGTCCGAATCCTCAACACCACCGTCGAGCAAAGCGGTGTGATCGGCATCGACATTACCGGCGCCTCGTATGCCTACATCGGTGTTTTCATTCCGCGGGTGCCCGCGCTGTCGCCGAATACGATACGCAACAATGCCGGACCCGGCATCAACATCGAACGCACTTCCGGCGCGTGGATCGTCGGCAACACGATCACGAACAACAAGGACAGCGGTATCACCGTCCACCGCAATGCGCAGGCGGACGTGATCGCCAATGTCATCAACGGCAATGGCGGCGATGCGATCTCGGTCAGCTACGGCAGCGGCGTCAACCTCGAAAGCGAACCCCGCCGCGACGGACCGAACCAGACGACGCCGGGCCAGAATAACGCCGGCGCAGGAATCCGCTGCACGATCGGCGGCTACGTCGAAGGACCTCTGGGGACCCTGGCAGGAACGAAAGGCGCAAAAGCTTTCGACAGCGGTTGCGTCGATCGCGTGACGGCGCGCTGAAACGCCGTTGCATCGTCTACGGCGCTTAGGTGGCGCTTAGATTCCTTCGACCAGGAATTTCGGCGATTTCGCCACCATCGCGAAAAAAGAATAGTGCTCGGCGCTCCTGATCTTGTCTTCAGGCCTGATCGCGTTGAAGCGCGGCCTGTCCCTCAATTTGAGCATGGTGCCCTGTTTGACGACGTCGACGACCTCGATCGGCTGGCCGCTGACGAAGTGCGCCAGCTCGTGGACGAGCGCCGCCACTTGAAAATCTTCCGGCGCCTTCAGCATATTCCTGCAAACGTAGATCCGGTCCGCCGGTTCGTTGATTCCGTCGAGCTTTTCGCCGGGTTTGAAGAACGCGCCGCCGCGCGAAGTGTAAGCAGCAGCGCGGGGTTCCATCGAGATATGAGTATTCGGCACGAATAGCACCGGAGCGATCAGCGGCGCGGTTTCGAACGTTCGATTGAGCGCCACAGTCATGTTCTGGAAAACGCGCTTGATGTTGTCGAAAGGCGGACGCGGATTGTTGATCTTGCCTATGCTGAACGCGGCTTCGAGAATCTCGAGGCTCTCCCGCACGTTTGCCAGGAACGGCCCCTGGGGAACGCTGAGCTTCTGATTGGTGATGAACCTGTCGACCGTCGCGAGCCGGAAGGTGGCGGCGCGGATGACCTCGCGAATCCTGCCGAGCAGCCTCACGACCGTCGCCAGGATTTCAGGGTCCGGCGGCAGGAACTCGGGCACGCGCGTCCCCTGTGCTGCGCCGGTGAGTCCCTGGGCTGCGATCGGCACGGTAGACCCGAGCTCCGCATTGAGTGCTGCGAGGGTCCGGCCTTTCGGGTCGATCCGCGAATCGACGACTTTCACGTGCGTCTGCTGGAAGTGCTTGATCGCGGCCAGCGTCTTCGAGCCGACGATGCCGTCGACCTTGAGCGGTGGAGTGGGTCCGCCGTTCGCGCCGGGCACATCGTTCAGCGCGCCCTGGATGGCGCGGACATCGGTCGGTTTGTTGGCGCCCGCAGCGCCGACGGAAGCTGCTATGACGATGGCGTCGCGTGGCGGCGACGGCCTGACGACAACACAGCTCGCATCGGTCGAAAAGGCCAGGCATTCCTTTGCCATTATTGTGTCTCCGAAGGACGCGTGATCGACATCAGCGAGCAGATCTTCCGCAGCCGCTGATCATAAAGACCCAAGTGCGATCGCGACCTGCGTCACGTAAGACCGGGTGCGATCTTCCTGATCTGATCCGGCGTGTGCTCGCCGCCGAGCGGCGTTCCCGGGATCAAATGTTTGCCCATTGCGAGCGGGCCGATGAGCACCGGTTCGAAGCCGACGTCTCTGATGAGCCGCGACGCCAGCACGGCGGCGTTCGCATCGTCGCTGGCGATCGGCATTCCGATGCGTTCGCCCTTGCCCTGCGCGATCTCAGGCAGTCTTGCGGCGCCCACTGCGTTGAAAGCACGAACGATACGCGCGCCCGGCTGCAGCTCGGCGGACGCGACACCGGCGCCTTTTTCCCGCGCCCATGTC
>JAQGNC010000225.1 GCA_028292065.1 Betaproteobacteria bacterium | reverse complement strand
TCTCGTGCTCGAGGTTGTGGCACTGGAGCATGTAGACCTGGTCCCCGCTGAAAGGATGGGTGAAGTCGAGCAGCATCTTCAACGTCTCGCCGGGCCACAGCAGCACGCTGTCTTTCCAGCCGGTCTCCGCGGCAGGCAGGCCGCGCGTATCGACCGCGAGTCGCTCGATATGCACCGGACTGTGCCTGCGCTCGAGCATGCGGTACTGGAAACCGTGCACGTGCACCGGGTGCGCCATCGCCGGATGGGGATTTCGAAACTCCCAGATCTCCTGTGAGCCGCGAGCGACCGAGAACGCGGTCTCGGTCATGCGATAGCTGCCGCGGTTGATGCGCCACTTGCCTTTGTGCTGATCGAAAGTGAAGACCCGCGTGGGCGCGTCGCCGGGTGCGGCCGCGTCGATACGCGACAAGGTCTCAGGCAGCGCGCCGTCGGTGCTCACGCGGGCCGCGACGCGGATCGGCATGAGATCGAGCGGCGCGCCGTTGGGCGGCACGTCGCCCGGCGTTGCCGAAGATTCGGTGCCTGTCGAAAACTGCATCGCGTCGAAAGGCAGGCTCGAGAGCATCACGCGCTCGCCGATGCTCGCTCGCCGCAGGTCGAGCACGACGTCGGCGCGCTCGCTCGGCGCGAGGAAAAGCTCGCGCGCGGCCAGCGGACGCTCGAGCAGTCCGCCGTCGGAGCCGACGACGTGAAACTCGAGCGCCTCCTCCCCGTGCATGAACGCGAGGCGGTAGATACGCGCGTTCGAGCCGTTGACCAGCCTGTAGCGATAGAGCCGCGTCTCGCAGTCGAAGCACGGCGACTGCGTGAGGTTCAGCAGCACGGTGTCGCCGCAATAGCCGTGGAAATGGTCCTGCGCACCGGGCGCGTAGCTGAGCGCGCCGTTCGCGTCGAAGCGCTTGTCCTGGATGAGGAGCGGCACGTCGCTCGCGCCGAGCTTCACGTCGAGCGCACGCTCGAACGCGATTTCGTCGGCGTCTTCGACGATGAACAGACCCGCGAGGCCGAGATACGCCTGCCGGCCTGCGAGGTGGTGCGGATGCGGGTGATACCAGTAAGTTCCCGCGCGGTTGGCGACGGTGAACTGGTAATCGTAAGTCTCGCCCGCGTTCACCGCGTAATGCGGATGGCCGTCGTTGTTGGTGTCGTTCTTCAGTCCGTGCCAGTGGACGATGCTCGTCTCGTCGAGCGCGTTCCAGTAGCGCACGCGCAGGCTTGCGCCGGTCTGCACGCGCAGCAGCGGATTGACGAGCGTCCTGCCCTGGTACTCGAGTGCATACGCGAGCATCGAAGTCGGCTTGCCCGGCAGGATTTCCTGCTGCACCGGCGCGCCGACGAGCGTGAACGCGCCTGCGACGTCGGCGATGCCGAAGAGCTCGTCGTCGCCGGGCACGCGCAGCGGATTCGGAAAAAGCGGGTCGCGCGGGAGCGCGACGTGCGGCGCGTCGTCGGTCGCCGTTTCGAGGCCGCGCCACAGCGTCCATGCTGCGGCGCCCGCGGCAGCGGCGCCGGCGGCCAGTAAACGTCTGCGGGAGGTGTTCAAGGTAGGGGTAGGACCATTGCGAGGTCGGTAATATCCGGATCGAACTTCACGCAACCGAATGATATTCGTTTACGTGACGAATCTCCCCTCGCACTCCGGGACAACGTGCGAAGCATGACAACCGTACCCCGGGCGCGTGCGTTAACCGGGGGAGGCTACACGGAAATTTCGCATCATGATCCTGCACGCCGCGTCGACAAACCCTTCAGAGCCGCCCGAAGACTGGGTCGATCAGCTCGAGACCAACAGCCACGGCGTGAGGCTGCTCACGCTGCGCAGGGCTTTCGAGCTCGCCGCGAAAGGGTGCTGTGCGGGCTGGTACATCTCGCCTTTCGCGGTGAAATGGACCGTCGGGCGCATGGCGAGGAACGGCCGGCGCTATCACGTGCTCTCCGACGGAGAGCCGATGTGCTTCGACAGCGTCGCCGAAGCTTTCCAGTTCCTCGACGGCATCCTCAGGCTTGCCGCGGCGCCCCAGGTCGCGCTCGATTTCCCCCGCCTCCTCGTCGACGGCACGCGCGACATCCGCCCCTCGCTTTAATCCCGGAAGCACGGTTTGCGGTGATTTTGCCGCTGGATCCGGACGCTTCGCCGCATAGAATGCCGGGCGTCGGGTACCGCTATTGCCTTGGCTCCATTCGGCGCCCGATCGTGAATCACACAAACGCGTCGCAGCGCTGCGTGAACGGAGTGACCGAAGTGGAACAAACCGGCACGCAGCTCAAGGTGGCCGAACAGGGGAAAAGCGTGGAAAGAAGGAAGCAATGGAGTTTTCCGATCGGGGAAGACGGCTCGTGGAGCTGGCGCATGGTCGACCCCGACGGCGAAGAACAGGCATCGGACCGGACCTTCAGGACCCTGAAGGAATGCACTGAAGACGCGATGAAAAACGGCTACGTCGCCTGGCAGTCCGAATCTGAACGCCGCAACGCGCGCTGATCCGTAGTCAATCCGTGAGGGCGAAAGTCCAGATCGAGCCGCCCAGCGGCACCTGTTTGAGCTGCTCGCGATTGCGAGTGCCGTAAAGGCCGCCGAGTCCCGACAGCACCGTCACGTACTGCTTCCCGTCGCGCGACCACGTGACCGGCATGCTGTTGATGCCTGAGCTCGTCTTGTGCTCCCACAGCGTTGCGCCGGTGTCCGCGTCGAGCGCGATGAGCTCGCCGGTGTGCCTGCCGGTGAAGAGCAGGCCGCCGGCGGTCGCGAGCATCGCCGATGCGACCTGGACGTCCTTTTGCGGGATGCGCCATTTCGGTTTCGCGGTGAGCGGGTCGATCGCTTCGATGTGGCCGACCACGTCTCCCGGCTTGACCGGCGCGTACGAGTTCTCGACGCCCTGATAGCGCGTGCCGGCCTGGTACGGCACGAGATCGGTGAAGCGGTAAATCGAGTAACCCTCGTTGGTGTTCGCGTACAGCAGGCCGGTATTCGGGTTGAAAGCCGCGTGCGGCCAGTTCTTCGCGCCGCGAACGCTCGGATACATCTCGATCTTCTCGCCGGCGCGCAGCTTCGAAGCCTGCTCCGATTCGACCGGACGTCCTGTCGCCATGTCGACGTGCGTCGCCCACGTCACCTTGCCGTAAGGCTTGGCTGACAGCAGCTTGCCGTTGGTACGGTCGAGCACATACAGGAAGCCGTTGCGGTTCATCTGCATCGCGACTTTGCGCGTCACGCCGTCGACCGGAATGTCCGCGAGGATGAGCTCCCACACCGCGTCCCAGTCGAAGACGTCGTTCGGCGTGAACTGGTAGTGCCACGCGATCTCGCCGGTCCTGGGCCGCACCGCGATCACCGAAGCGGTATAGAGATTGTCGCCTTTGCGCGAGATCGGGTTCCACGGGCCGGCGTTGCCGGTGCCCCAGTACATGAGGTCGAGCTCGGGGTCGTACGATCCGGTGATCCACGTGCTGCCGCCGCCGTTCGCGTAGGCCTGCCGCGGCTCCCACGTCTCGTGGCCGGGCTCACCGGGACCCGCGGTCGTATGACGCCGCCACAGGTGCTTGCCGGTCTCCGGATCCCAGCCGTCGAGAAAGCCGCGGATGCCGAACTCCGCGCCCGAGATCCCGGTGACCAGCACGCCGTTGGCGATCAGCGGCGCGACAGTCTGCGAATAACCTTCCTTCCACTCCGCCGCTTTTTGCTTCCACAGCACCGCGCCGGTCTTCATGTCCATCGCGACGACGTGCGCGTCGAGCGTGGTGCGAAACACTTTGCCTCGATAGAGCGCCACGCCTTTGTTCGACACGCCGCAGCACACCACGCGCGGCGTCTCGGGTGGGAAGTCGACGGCGCTGCGCCAGAGCTCTTTGCCGTTGAGCGCATCGAACGCGAACGTCCAGCGCGCGTTGCTCACGTAGATCGCGCCATCGTACACGAGCGGCTGCGCCTGCTCGCCGAGCTCGTTGTCGAGCTTCGCGTTCCACACCGGCGCGAGCCGCTGCACGTTGGATTTGTTGATCTGGTCGAGCTTGCTGTAGCGCTGCTGGCTGTAGCCGAGGCCGTAAGTGACGACGTTCGAAGGCTCGGCGCCGTCGCGCACGAGATCGCGCTGGGTGGGGCCGACGGAGGAACAACCCGCCAGCGCTGTGAACGCCAAGGCCGATGCGAGTACGTAAGCCGGGTGCTTCATTGCTGACTCTCCTGTCGTGCTGCGAAGCAAAGTCAAAATGGGTTCTGGATCATCTCGCGCTTGCGCGCGGTCCGGAACGACGGTGTTTCAGTTATCGGTAGTAACTACACAAAAGTCAAAATGGGTTCTGGATCATCTCGCGCTTGCGCGCGGTCCAGAACGACGTCTTTACGTTATCGGTAGATAACGAGGGAGGGGTTTAGCCGTGCTTTAAGGCAGCGAAGCGAACGAGAGTGAGCCGAAGGAAAGGCGGTCCAAGGAGGGAAACCTTGGTTTCCCTCTTTGTCGTTCACTGGGACTTTCGGCCTGATGGACGCTAGTCCAACAGGGCGAAAGTCCACACCGAACCGCCCCTGGGCACATTCGCGAGCTGCGGCCCCATCCTCAGCACGTTCACCCCGCCCACGCCGACCTGCACGCTGACGTACTGCTTGCCTTTGTGCGTGTAGGTGATCGGCTGCGCGTTGATTCCGGAGCTCGTCTGGAACTGCCACAGCACCTTGCCGGTCTCGGCGTCGACCGCGATGAGCTCGCCGGTCTCCTTGCCGGTGAAGAGCAGGCCGCTCGCGGTCGCGAGCATGGCGGAATAGTGCGGGACGTCCATGATCGGTGTGCGCCACTTCGCTTTACCGGTGAGCGGATCGACCGCGTCCATGTGGGCGATCGGCTCGCCCGCCGGACGGTTGGGCACCGGTGCGTTTTCAAAGCCGACGAAGCGCTCGCCGACCTTGTATTCGACCGGCGTGAACTTCACCAGCCGCGAGTGGTGCATCGTGTTCGCGTAGAGCAACCCGGTCTGCGGATTGAACGCCGCGTGCGACCAGTTCTTGGCGCCCCACTGGCCCGGCCACAGCTCGATCTGCTCGCCGGCCCGCACCTTCTTCGCAAGGTCGGATTCGACCGGGCGGCCGGTCTTCATGTCGACGTGAGTGGCCCAGTTGATCTTCTCGAAGGGCTCGGCGGAGATCAGCTTGCCGTTGGTGCGGTCGAGCACGTAGAGAAAGCCGCCGCGGCTCATGTGCATGACCACCTTGCGCTTTTCGCCCTTGACCGGAAGCTCGGCGAGTATCCATTCCCACGTCGCGTCGAGGTCGAACATCTCGTTGGGCACGAGCTGGTAATGCCACGCGACTTCGCCGGTCTTCGGTTTGATCGCGAGCACCGACGCGGTGTAGAGGTTGTCGCCGGGACGCCCGTTCGGGTTCCACGGGCCCGCATTGCCGGTGCCCCAGTACACGAGGTCGAGCTCGGGGTCGTACGAGCCGGTCATCCATGTCGAACCGCCGCCGCGCGACCACGACTCGTCCTTGGGCCAGGTTTCGCTGCCGCGCTCGCCGGGCGCAGGCACCGTATAGCGGCGCCACAGCTGCTTGCCCGTATCCGGATCGTAGCCGTCGATGAAGCCGCGCACCCCGAACTCGGCGCCCGACATGCCGGTCATCAGCACGCCGTTCGCGACTTGCGGCGCGCTCGTGATCGAATAGCCTTCCTTCCATTCCGCGACTTTGGTTTTCCAGACCTGCTTTCCGGTCTTCGCGTCGAGCGCCACGAGGTTTGCGTCGAGCGTTCCGCGATAGACCTTGCCGTTGTAGAGGGCGAGGCCCTTGGTCGACTGGCCGCAGCAGACGATGCGCGGGGTCTGCGCGTCGAAGCCGACCGGCGTGCGCCAGAGCTGCTTGCCGCTGTCGATGTCGATCGCGACGGTGAATTCGGCGTTCGCCGCGTAAAGCACGCCGTCGTTCACCAGCGGCTGGCCCTGCTCGCCGAGGTTGCTCGAAAGCGACACGCTCCACACCGGCACGAGGCGCTTCACGTTGCGTTTGTCGATCTGCTTGAGCGAGCTGTAGCGATTCTGCGAATAGCCCATCCCGTAGGTCAGGACGTTGTCGGTGTTCCTGCCGTCGTTGGCGAGATCGGACAGCGATTGGGCGTGCGCCAGCGACGCGGCGAATAGGAACACGGCCGCGGTTGATGCGACTTTCTTCATGAAGCTCCTCCTGTTGGACGGGCCGCCGTGTGCTGTAGTCGTCGTTATTATTGTCCGGCGTGCGCGCAATAGTGCACCGGGAAGCGGTGCAAG
>JAQGNC010000153.1 GCA_028292065.1 Betaproteobacteria bacterium | reverse complement strand
AGGGTCCCTACGGGACCTCGGGCGGTAAACGACAAGGAGGGGAACCAAGGTTTCCCTCCTTGAACCTCCCTTCCTTCTAACCCACCCCCATCCCAACCTTCCCCCTGAGAGGGAAGGAGAGTTATGCCCAATGGGCATACAAAAACATTCCCTCCCCTTCAGGGGGAGGGTTAGGGTGGGGGTGGTTTGCATTGCTTCAGGACAGTGAAGCGATCGGCAGAGCGCCGAAGGAAAGGAGGTCTCGGAGGGAAACCTTGGTTTCCCTCTGAGTTGTTCACCGGCGCACGCGCGCGCGCAGCGCGCGCTAGTCCGCTCTCGCCCCCGACTCCTTCACGATCTTCGCGAACCGCGCCTGCTCTTCCCGAATCAGGCGCGTGAACTCTTCAGGTGTGTTGCTCGTCGGCGTCGTCCCCTGCGTCGCCATCATCGCGATCAGCTCGGGCGAGCGCGCGGCTTTCACGATGTCGGTGTTCAGCCGCCGCACGATCGCCACCGGTGTGCGCGCGGGCGCGAGGATGCCGTTCCACAAGCGCATCTGCACATCGGGACCGCCCGCCTCGCGCATCGTCGGCACGCCTTCGAAAACGTCGACGTGCTGGTCCCCGGTCACTGCGATCGCACGCAGGCGTGCGGACTTCACGTAAGCCGCGACGGTGCCGACTCCGCTGAAAGCCATGTGCACCTGCCGCGCGATCAGGTCGACCGTCGCCGGGGCGGCGCCTTTGTAGGGCACGTGCACGGTCTGGATGCCCGCTTCTTTCGAGAAGACGTGTCCCGCGAGGTGCTGGATGCTGCCGCTGCCGAGCGATGCGTATGACAACTCTCCCGGCTTCGCTTTCGCGTAAGCGATCAGCTCCTTGACTGTCTTCGCAGGCACGCCCGGATGCACCACGAGCACGAGCGGGTTGAGCGTCGTGATCGAGACCGGCGCGAAATCGCGCATCGCGTCGTAAGGCAGCTTCGAATAGATGAAAGGGTTGATCGAAATCGTCGAGATGTTGGTCTGCACCAGGGTGTAACCGTCCGGCGCGGCTTTGGCGACAGCGTCCATCGCGATGATTCCCGCTGCGCCGCCGCGGTTGTCGACGACGACCTGCTGGCCGAGCGACTCGGTGAGGCGTTGCGCATAGCCTCGCGCGACGAAGTCCGCGCCGCCGCCCGGGGGCACCGGAACGATCAGGCGTATCGGTCGCGCGGGAAACGATTCACCCGCGACGCTCTCGCTCGTCACACCCGCGCCCGACATCGACGCAACGACAAAAACAGTCCACGCGAACACTCGCATCTCACTCTCCGTAAACGACAGCCTTCGAGGTTATAGTAAGGCCTTCCCGAACGCGCGACGACCACATCATGGAAGCACCAACGATGACGAGCTCCACCGAGATACCGCTGATCACGACCGACCGCTTCATCACTCACGTGTCGACGGTCCCGGCGACGCGAGGCCAGACCGTCGGCCTCTTCATGCGCGAACGCGCGCTGGCTCCGGTGCTCGAGCCGGGCCTCAAACCGCACGTCGTGCTGATGGTGCACGGCGGCTTCGCGCCGGCGACCGTCGCCTACGACCTGCAATACCGCGACTACAGCTTCATGGCGGCGATGGCGCGCGCGGGTTTCGACGTCTTCGCCATGTCGCACACCGGTTACGGCCCTTCGCCGCGCCCGCTGATGGACGACCCGTGCAACGTCGACGCCGAATTCCAGCCGCAGCTCATCCCTCATGTGCTCGACGAGCGCGCGCCGCCGCGATACCCGTACAAGCTGGTGTCGAGCCGCAGCGAATGGGACGAGCTCGAGACCGCGATCGATACCGTGATGAAGCTGCGCGGCGTCGACCATGTGAGCCTCATCGGCTGGTCGACCGGCGCGCCGCGCGCCGGCGGCTATGCGGCACTGCATCCCGACAAGGTCGACAAGCTCGTGCTCTTCGGACCGGCGCCTTACTTTCCCACCGACGAGCCTCCCGCGCAGATGCCCGAGCCCGGCGCGCCGGCCATCCTCCAGAGCAAGGAGTTCCTGCTCCATCGCCGCTGGCAGGACCACGTGCGCTGCGAAGGCCAGCTCGAAGACCCCGCGGTGCCCGAAGCGATGTGGCGCGAGCTCATGCAGCTCGACGAAGTCGGGGCGCGCTGGGGCGCTGACGGTGCAGGCGTGATGCGCGCGCCGAACCGCATGAATTTCGGCTGGCGCGAAAACCTCGCGCGCATCAAAGCGCCGACGCTGATGCTGATCGGCGAATTCGACAACTACGCCAAACGCATCGAAGCGTGGCGGGGGCTGGGCGCCGAGCAGAAGCTTTTCATCAGGCTCGCGTGCGCGTCGCACTTCGTGCAGTTCGAGCGCGGGCGCCACCTGCTCTACCGCGCCACCGAGAGCTGGCTCAAGAAAGGAATGGTCGACGGGGCGCAGCGCGGGGAGTTCGCGGCGGATGCGAGCGGCAAGGTAACGCCGATCGCTGCGTGAGCTTCAGACTAGTGGGTGCACACGACACCACAGCTTTAACGCGAAGGACGCAAAGGACGCGAAGGAAAAGCAAAGACAGGACAAGCCGTGACTGCAATCGATGGCTGTTCTCCAGGGCCGCGCGGAAATGCAACCTTCTTGTTCTTGTTTTTCCTTCGCGTCCTTCGCGTTAAAGGCTTTGCTCTGGGAAATCCCCTCAGCTTTAACGGGAAAACCAAAGACCAGACAAGCCGTGACTGCAATCGACGGCTGTTCTCCAGGGCCGCGCGGAATTGCAACCTTCTTGTTCTTGTTTTTCCTTTGCGTCCTTCGCGTCCTTCGCGTTAAGGCTTTGCTTTGGGAATTACCCAACACGTGTGATACGGTTCCACCTTTGCAGAAACGAGCAGTGAAGGCCCGCGGCCTTCGGAGGAGAGTCCACATGTCGATCACATTTCGCAAGCTACACCCCCTGTTCGCCGCCGAGGTCAGCGCCATCGACCTGCGCCAGGTTCACGACCGCGACACGCTCAAAGCGATACGCGCCGGCATGGACGAGCACGCGGTGCTCGTCTTTCGCGACCAGAAATTCACGATCCAGGAGCAGCTCGACTTCGCGCAGCGCTTCGACGGCAAGCTCCACACCAAGACGGGTGTCTCGGCGATCCTGAAGAACCGCCTCGGCGACGCGCCCATCGGCGACATCTCGAACGTCGGCGCCGACGGCAAAATCCTCCAGGCCGACGATCGCAAGCGCCAGTACTCGCTCGCCAACCGCCTCTGGCACACCGACGCGTCGTTCCAGGACCCGGCCGGCCGCTACTCGATGCTGTCTGCGCAGGTGATCCCGGAAGTGCGTTCCGACACCCAGTTCGCCGACATGCGCGCGGCGTACGACGCGCTCGACGACGACGCCAAAGCGTCGCTCGAAGGCCTCACCGTCCATCACTCGATCGCGTACTCGCGTCAGACCCTCGGCTTCGAGTTCTCGCAGGAAGAGCAGGACCGCCTCAAAGGCGCCGTCCACGGCATCGTGCGCACCAACCCGCGAACGAAGCGGCGCTCGCTCTACATCGCGTCTCATGCCAACCGCATCCTGCAGAAGCAGCTCGCCGAAGGCAGGCTCATGCTGTGGGAGCTGATGGCCCACGCAACCCAGCGACAGTTCGTCTACAGCCACGAATGGCGCGTCGGCGATTTCGTGATCTGGGACAACCTCGCGACGATGCACCGCGGGACCGCTTTCGACGATTCGAAGCATCGGCGCGAGCTGCGGCGCGTCACCACGCTCGACCTCGCGTACGAGTTCGAGTCGCTCGGCACCGCCGAGACCGTTTGAAGCCGCCCGCGTCGTCCACCGCTCGAAGTACGCCGCCTCGGCCCCCCGGCCGAGTCGGCTGGTAAGGAGTATCGCCATGGAGCTCAAGTCGCGGCGCCATACCGTGTCCGACATCGGCGGAGCGATCGAGCTCTGCTACACCAACGGCTGGACCGACGGCCTGCCGGTGATCCCGCCGACCGCCGAGCGCATCACCGCGATGCTCGAAGCGGGCGGCCTCGAGCCCGATCACGAGCTCGCGTTCATCGAGAACCGGCAGGTTTCGGTCACCGCCGAGAAAGTCGCGATCAACGCGGTGATGGCAGGCTGCAAGGCCGAATACATGCCGGTCATCGCGGCGACCGTCGAAGCGCTCGCCGAGCCGCAGTATGGTTATCACGGGCCGGCGACGAGCACCGGCGGCGCGGCGGTGTTCATGCTGGTGAACGGCCCGATTGCGCGCGCGCTCGACATCAATGCCGGTGACAATCTTTTCGGCCCCGGCTGGCGAGCGAATGCGACGATCGGCCGCGCGGTGCGCCTGGTGATGCGTAACGTCATCGGCACCCTGCCCGGCGAGCTCGACCGCAGCAGCCTCGGCCACGCGGGCAAATACACCTACTGCATCGCCGAGAACGAGATCGACAGCCCGTGGCCCGCTTTCCATACGACCCGCGGCTTCAGGCCGGAACAGAACGCAGTCACGATCTTCGCCGCCTACGCGCCGCACCAGTATTCGAACCGCCTGAGCGCGACGCCCGAAGGCGTGCTCGACACCGCGTGCGCCCACATGAAAATTTCCGCGGGCTCGGCGCGCCAGCCGCAATACGCGATGGTCTTCGCCGGCGAGCACCAGGAGATCTTCAGCAAAGCCGGCTGGGCGCGCGAGGACGTGCAGCGCTACGTGTTCGAGAACACTCGCGTCCCCGTCGCCGAATTGAAGCGCATCAACATGCTCCCCGGCGATGCGACTGCCGAAGACGAGCGCACGACTTATTCGCTGGTGGAGCGCCCGCAGGATCTGCTCGTGATCGCGGCCGGCGGCAAAGCCGGCGTGCAGTCCGCGTTCATCCCCGGCTGGGGCAGCAAGGCGGGCTCGCAGAGTGTGACCCGGGAGATACGCGCATCTTAAAACCACCCCCATCCCGACCTTCCCCCTGAAGGGG
>JAQGNC010000141.1 GCA_028292065.1 Betaproteobacteria bacterium | reverse complement strand
GCTGACCATGCGCGCAAAGAAATCACCCAGCACGGCACCCGCGCGGTTCGACGCGCGCTATTACTCGAAGTGGTACGGCGACACCGACGACCGCGCCGACATCGCAGCGCGAGCGCTGCGCTTCGTGCTGAGCTATATCGATTACATGGACGCGGACATCCGCAGCATGCTCGACCTGGGCTGCGGGCTCGGGTTGTGGAAACAGGCGCTCGACAAGCAGGCGCAAGGCATACGCTACACCGGCGTGGAATACAGTCCGTATCTCTGTGAGAAATACGGCTGGGAGCAGGGCGACGCGGCTACCTACGCGCCGAAAAAAACGTTCGACCTCGTCGTGTGTCAGGGCGTACTGCAGTACATGGCGGACGCGGATTGCGACCGCGCGATTGCGAATCTCGCGCGCCTGTCGCGGCGCTTCCTTTATCTCGAAGTGCTGACGACCGCCGACGCGAAGCAGGTGTGCTGTCCGGAAGGCACCGATTTCGACGTCTACGTGCGCGATGCCGCGTGGTACGCGGTGCGCCTCAAGGACCACTTCGTGAACCTCGGCGGCGGCCTGTACGCCAAACCGGCGATGAGGGATCATTACTTCGAGCTCTGGTGCACGGGCGCCTGAGGCCGGGAAGGCAAATTTTCCTCCCGCTGGAAAAAACGGATATCATGCCAAAACAATAACCCGATACGTGCGGCACAGGAGGGTGGGATGGAGCTACTGATCGATATCGCTATCGTCGTGGGAATCGAATACCTGCTCGTCGCGCACACGTTCTGGACCGTCGGCTGACGGAATTACCCGACGCCGTCATCGGCTGCTCTCCGGTCCACCTATCGGTGCGCGCGCCTGCGCCGGCCTCAGGCGCCGCCGACGCCTTCGATGACGATCCCCGTTCCACCGCACGCCTCGCAGCGCCTGCCGTTGACGGTGCCTTTGCCGCTGCATTCAGGACAGAGGCTGTCGCCGGTTCCCGCAGTCCCGGGCGGCGCCTGATCCGCCGGATTCATTTCGCTCTGCTTCGGCGGTTCGGCAGTCTTCATGAACGTCTCCTCGATATCGCACTGAACCTGCATTGCGCAGCAATCGCTATGCCCCGGTGAAGAGACGCGGCGTCGCAGCACCGCACCTTTCGCGCTTCCGGCCGTTTGGTCCGCTCGTCAGCGGCAGACGCTGCTCGAACGTTGAATGCTGACGAACCGATAAACACAGGAAAAGAATGAGCAACAGCTTCTACATGCGATGTGCGGCCGCGCTGGTGATCGGAAGTCTCGCTGCGCCGGGTGCGTTCGCGGACAAGCCGGAGTGGGCAGGCAAGGGCAAAGGGCACGACAGGGGCGGAAATGACGAACGCAATGGCCGCGGCGAAGACGGCCGCGGTGACGACCGCGAAGGCGATCGCGACGCACGCCGGCACCGTTACTTCGCAGACAAGCACCGGGTCGTCGTGCGCGAGTACTACGGCGACGTCGGCCGCTCAGGACGCTGCCCACCCGGTCTTGCGAAGAAAAACAACGGGTGCATGCCGCCGGGACAGGCCAGGAAGTGGCGCCTCGGACAGCCCCTGCCCCGTGAGGTCGTCTATTACGAGGTTCCGCAGGATCTCGTGCTCAGGCTCGGCCCTCCGCCGGGCGGCCGTCGTTACGTGCGTGTGGCGGGAGACATCCTCCTGATCGCGCTCGGCACGGGCATCGTCGTCGACGCCCTTCAAGATCTGGGACGGTAAGCCTACATTGCCCACCGGCAATTCACGGATCTAGCGCTGCAAGGCGACGCAGTGATCCAAGGCGGGCAATGAACGGCATGTAGCGCCGCAAGGCGACGCCGTGATCCAGGGCGGGCAATGGACGAGATCTAGCGCCGCGAGGCGCATAAGCGGGCCCTTACGCCCGGAGGCTTGGCGCCAAAGGCGTCAAGCCGAACGCAGCGTCGTAGACCTTTCCGCTTATTGCAGGTTCCCCCAGCGCTCGACCGCCGGCTCGGCGGCGGCCCACTTCCACACCTCGCCGTGGCGGCATGCCGTCGTCGTAAACCACGACGGCGCTTTGTCGTGGGCCTTGACCGAGAAGAGCAGCTCCTTGCACGTCGCGAGCGGCGTCTCTATCAGCCGCAGGACCCGCACTTCGCCGCTGTCGACGCCCGAGCCGACGAGGTGCGAATGCTGCCATTTCCTGATGTCGCCCGGGGCCATGTCGGCGACGGCGGCGACGATGTCATCGTGCTCGGCGTGCTGCCGGCGGCGCGAGACGTAGCGCAAAGTCTCATCGGTCGCCGATTGCGCCGCCACGCCCACCGCGAGGCCGACCGCGGGATTCGCGGTGGCGAAGCTCGTTGCGATACCCGCGGCGGCGCCGACGAAACCGCCGATCGCGCCGCACCCCGCGAGCAGCGTCGCCGCGAGCGCCGCCCCGCACACCCGCACCCTCATTGCAGCGAGCCCCAGCGCTCGGTCGCCGGCTCCGCGGACGCCCATTTCCAGCGCGCGCCGTCCTGGCACACGATCGCGACGAAGAATGCGCTTTGCGGCACGGCGTCGACGACCTTGTCGACCGAGAACACCGCTTCCTTGCACTGCATGACGCTGGTGCTGATCACGCGGCTGACCGTGACGCGGCCGCGCTGATAAGGTTCGAGATTCGCCTTCGGGTCGATCTGCCAGTGCCCGACATTCCCGACGTCGAGCCCGCCCGCCGCGCGGGCAATCTCGTCCTGGACTTCGCGATGGATCTGCCGCTGGGCGTACTGCACGCCGGCGCGCGCGACCGCCTGCACGCCCAAGCCGATGCCGCTCGCGACCGCGCCGTTGCTGGTCACGGCGGTCGCGAGACCCGCGCCGGCAACCCCCGCGATCTCCGCCGAGCCGGTGTTGAGCACGCTGCCGCAGCCGGCTGCGCAGCACACGAGGGCCGTGGCTGCGCACGCGCGGATGATCGATTTCATGTCCATTCGCCGTCGGGCAGGCTCGTGCCTCGCGTGCGCGACCCTCGCCCGTTTGCCTGCTGCCATTCGCGTCATCGGAGCCTCCCAGTGGCGTAAAGATAACCCGGTTTCAATCGTCGCTCGCGCGAGTTCAGGCGATAATCGGCCGGTCATATCGTAGCCGTGGAGGCGCAGGAATGCCCGTAGAAGACTACTGCCTGGGGCTCGAAGCCCTGGGGCGGTGTGTAGCATCCAGCGAGCCGTTGTTGTCGATCGGAGAAGGCGTCGCGATCGCCGCGCTGCTGCTCGGCTTCTACCGCTTCAGCCCGCGGCTCGTGCAAATGCGCTGGCGCACGCGCGGCGTTTCGGAAAAGACGGTGTTCACGCTCGTCTGCGTGGCCCTCGGTCTCGTATTCGTCGGCGCCGCGTTACGCCTGTTCGGCCCGCCGTGGACGCGCACGCCTGTCGTCGGTTACGCAGCGTCGTGGGAGATCGCGGCGGGCGTGCTGCTCGCGATCACCGCGATCGTGCTCGGCGCAATCGCCCTCAGGCCGGCGCGGTTGAAGCCGCGCAGCGCCGCGCAGTACCTGGCGGGCAACCAAGACATCATCGCCGGCGGCTTCGAGCCCGCGCTGCGCGAGCTCGGGCGCGAGATCGAGCCGTGTGTCGCCGTGGTGACCGCGCACTGCCGCTACTACCGCGA
>JAQGNC010000127.1 GCA_028292065.1 Betaproteobacteria bacterium | reverse complement strand
TGGAAGAGCCGCCCGATCGGCTGCATGCGGGTCTTCATCACCGCGCGCTGCAGGTCGCCGACCACGAGGTCGAGCTGGTTCACCGCTTCGTCGATGTCGCGCATCACGTCGGGATCGGAGCGGCCCGACACGATGTCCTGCTTCAGGCAGTTCAGGCGGTTCTTGGCCAGACCGAGCTCGCCCGACAGGGTCAGCACCTGGTCGAGGCGCGAGGTGTCGATGCGGATCGTGGTCTCGCGCTGCGCGACCGCGACGCGGTCGGTGCTGCGCCTGCCGGTCACCGGCTCCTGAGCGGCCGGATCGTCGCTCACGCGGCGGCCGTGCGGCTGCACGTCGCTGCGCGCGGGCGCCTCGGGCGGAAGCTGGGTGACCGCGTTATAGAACGCCTGCCAGTCGGGCTCGCCGGCGGCAGGGGGTGTGGATGCCGCGGGCGCCGCGGCAACGACCGGCGCAGGCTGAGGCTTCACGACGGGCGCGCTCACCGCTACTCCGGAGGTGACCGCGCGCAGCCGTGCGAGCAGCCCGCTCGAAGCCGCTTCGGGCTGGCCGCCGCGCAGAAGCTCGTCGAACATCAGGCGCACCACGCCGGTCGCTTCGAGGATCGCGTCCATGATCGACGCGTTCAACGTGAGCTCGTTGCGGCGCAGCTTGTCGAAAAGATTCTCGGTCAGATGGCACAGGTCGACCATCGAGGTGAGATTCAGGAATCCCGCGCCGCCCTTGATCGTGTGAAAGCCGCGGAAGATATCGTTCAGCAGCCCGCCATCGCCGGGCCGCTTCTCGAGCTCCACCAGCTTGTTGTCGACGTCCGACAGAAGCTCGCTCGCCTCGGTCAGGAAGTCCTGCAGCATCTCATCCATTTCGATTCCCCGTGATTCACTTCGCGTTCGTCATTCCGGACGCGCGACACGCGCGAGTGATCCGCAATCCATTGTCTAACCCGATCGACTTCAAAATGGATCCTGGCCTGCGCCAGGATGACGACCGTGTCTGTCTCTAGAGCTTCAGAAGCCGAGGCTTTCAAGCAGCTCGTCGACCTGCGCCTGGTCGGCGACCACGTCAGGCGCGGCTCCGCCGATCTGCGGCCCGTTGAGCAGCCCGAGCGCTTCGCTGTTCTTCACCGGCGTGGGCGAGTTCTCGACGAGGAGCTTCAGCAGCTGCGTCTCGAGGTTGTTCGCCAGCTCGGTGATGCGCTTCAACACCTGGCCGGTCAGGTCCTGGAATTCCTGGGCCATCATCACTTCGCGCAGGTGCTCGCGAGTGGCCTGGGCCTGGACCGGTACATCTTTCAGGTAATCGCGCGTCGATGCGGCGAGCGCCTTGAACTGCGTCACGTCGGACTCGCCGCGAAAGACGCGGTCCCAGTTTCCCGCGAGCGATTCCGCAGTCGTCGCCAGGCGCTCCTGGATCGGCGTGGCGAGCTCCACCGCGTTGAGCGAGCGGCTCGCCGCCTGCTCGGTGAGCGTGACCACGTAAGCGATGCGCTGGCGCGCGTCGGGAAGCGCGGCCGCCGCAGCGTCCTGCAGGTGCCGGTCGTAACCGAGCTCGACCAGCGTGTCGTGAAGCTGGCGCGTGAGGTGGCCGACCGAGTTGATGACCTTGGTCGCGGCGGACGCGGCGGCTTGCGGATCGGCTTCCCGCGCCGCCTGCACGCCGGACGCTTCGACCGAGGCCAGGGGCTGGGTCATGTCCGACGCGGCTGCCTGCGCCGGCGTGAGCTTCGCCATCGCGATGCTGTCGAACAGGTCTTCGAGCTCGTCGCTGTCGGCGTCACCCGAAGTGTCGGCAGGTGCAACGGCGACGGGGCGCAGCGGCGTCACCGTCGCAGGGGCGCTCAGCGCTGTCTGCGGCGCCGCGGCGATACTGTCGAAGAGGTCTTCGAGCTCGGCGTTGTCGCCGGCCTGGGTCGCTTCTGCGCTCATGTCAGGCAGCCTTCGCTTCGAGGGTCTTGAATATCTTGGCGAGCTTTTCGTCCAGCGTTGCCGCGGTGAAAGGCTTCACGATGTAGCCGTTCGCGCCGGCCTGCGCTGCTTCGATGATGTTTTCCTTGCGGGCTTCCGCCGTGATCATGAGGACCGGAAGCGATTTCAGCGCAGGCTCCGCGCGGATGCACTTCAGGAGCTCGATGCCGGTCATGTTCGGCATGTTCCAGTCAGACACGACGAAATCGAATTTCTCGGTCTTCAACCGGTTGAGCGCGACCGCGCCGTCCTCGGCCTCTTCCGCGTTGGTGTAGCCGAGCTCCTTCAGGAGGTTGCGCACGATGCGACGCATGGTTGAAAAATCGTCGACGACGAGAAAGCGCAATGAGGAATCGCTCATGCTGGGACCTCCGGAGTATGAGCCGCGTGCGCGGCGTTATTGCTGATCAGCGGGCGCAGCGTATCCGCGAGCACCCTGGGTTCGAATTTGGCCACGTAGGCATCCACGCCCACGGTCTTGCCCATCGAGCGGTTCGCCTCCGACGACAGCGACGAGTGCATCACGACCGGGATGCCGTCGAAGCGCGCGTCGCTCTTGATGCAGCGGGTGAGCACGTAGCCGTCCATCTCCGGCATTTCGGCGTCGGTGAGGATCAACTGCAGCCTGGCGTGGAGCGGCTCGCCTTCGGCCTGCGCGCGCGAGGCCATCGACTGCAGGCGCTCCCACGCTTCGCGGCCGTTGCCCGCGTGCTGGTGGCTGACTTCGAGCATGTCGAGCACTTTCACGATTTCCTTGCGCGCGACCGACGAATCGTCGGCGAAGAACACCGCGCTGTCGGCGCGGGAGACCGGCTCGAGCTCGGGCACTTCGGACTCGCCGTAGACGGTCGCGAGCACGTGCTCGACGTCGAGGATCGACACGAGCTGGCCGTTCGGCAGCTCGGTGATCGCGGTGATGTAGCTGTCGTCGCCGACGAGCATCGGGTCGGGTGCGCGGACCTTGTTCCAGTCCACGCGCACGATGCGGTCGACGCCGTTCATGAGAAAGCCCTGCACGTGCCGGCTGAACTCGGTGACCATCATGGTGCGGTTCGAGCACTCGGCTTCGCCGACGCGGATCAGCTTCGACAGCGAGATCACCGGGATGATGCTGCCGCGCAAGCTGACCACGCCTTCGACCGCGTGCGGCAGGTTGGGCGCGCGCGTCACCGCGGGGGTGCGGGTGATCTCGCGGACCTTGAAGACGTTGATCGCGAAAGTCTCCTTGGTGCCGAGCGAGAAGAGCAGGAGCTCCATCGTGTTCGAGCCTGCGAGGCGCGTTCGCGCGTCGACCGCGTCGAGGAGGTTACCGTTGTCTGGATTGTTCACGTGGGTGTCCGTATCTTCAGGCGAGCAGGCGGGTGATCGCGGCGGCGAGCTTGGCCGGCTCGAACTTCGACACGTACTCGTCGATGCCGACCGACGCCCCGAGCTGCTGGTTGGAGTGTCCCGACAGCGACGAGTGCATGATGACCGGCACGCCTTTGAAGCGCGGGTCGGTCTTGATCTGCTTGGCGAGCATGTAGCCGTCCATCTCGGGCATCTCGACGTCGGTCAGCACGAGCTGGCCCGTGTCGCGCACTTCGCGCCCGGTCGCCCGCGCGTTCTCGGCGATGCGCGAAAGCTCCGCCCACGCCTGCGCGCCGTTCTGGGTGCTGATGTGCTTGACGCTCATCGCGTCTAGCGTGCGGGTGATCTGGTTGCGCGCGACCGACGAATCGTCGGCGAAGAGCACGGTGCGGCCCGGCGGGACCGCGCTCACGTCTATCGCGTCGATCATCGCGTCTTCGTCGACGGTGTTGGTCTGCGCGAGGTGCTGCTCGACGTCGAGCATCATCACGAGCGTGCCGTCGGCGAGCTCGGTCACGGCGGTCTCCAGTCCCGAGGTCTGACCTGCGACCATGTGCGGAGGCACGCGCATCG
>JAQGNC010000107.1 GCA_028292065.1 Betaproteobacteria bacterium | reverse complement strand
TCGCGGCGGTCGAGCCGCGAGTGATCCTGTGCATGGGCGCGACTGCGGCGCGCGCCGTCATGGGCGGCAAAGTACGAGTGACCGAAAACAGGGGCCAGGCGCTCAAGTCGCCGCTCGGCAAGGAAGTGGTGATCACCATCCACCCCGCCTACATCCTGCGGCTGCGCAGCGGCGTGGAGGAAGCTTTCGCGCAATTCGTGGCCGACGTAGGCCAAGCGGCGAAGCTCGCGGGGTTTTGATGTGGAGGGCGGGAGGGATGAGGGATGAGGGATGAGGGATGAGGGATGAGAGGCTGGCCTGAGGTGTCGCACCGATGTGCGCCTCCCGCCTCCCGCCTCACGCCTCACGCCCTCACGCAGTCAAGTCGCCGGCCCTTCGAATTCGCCGGTCGATCGCGTCAACACTTCCTTCTGCCTGACGATCGCGGTCCCGAGCTCGACCAGCCACTCCGCGCCCATGGCTTCGACGAGCGGAAACAGCTCTTCCTCTTCCTCTCGTATGTGGCGCTCGACGAGCGTCGCGAGCCGCGACATGGCGCTATCGCAGTCGTCGTTCCATTCTTCGCGGTCGCGCACGTCGAGTACGATGCGCATGATTTCGTCGTGCTCGTGCAGGAACCAATCCGCCTTGGCGCGCTGGCGCTCGCGCAGCGCGGGATAGAAGACTTCGCGCTCGAGAGCGTCGTGCAGCTCGATCTGCAGGCACACGGTGCGCGCGAGAACCTTGCGCGCCAGCGGCTCGCTCGTGTCGCTCGCGAATTCCTTCAGGAGCAGCCGCACCTCGTGATGGTCGGCGCGAAGTATCTCGGTGGCGCTCGCGCCCTCCGCGGGCTTGTCGTTCAGTGCGGAATCGAGGTCCATGCGTCAGCGTCTTCGGCCGCTCAGCCGCGGCCGCGCGATGCGATGATCGGCGGGGGCTCGCCGTCCCCGGGACGGCCCGGCATCGGCGGGTCCTGCTGCGGCACCACCGGCTCCATGTCCGGCGGCACCACAGGGTTCGGCACTTCGCGACCCGGCTCCTGCGGCGAAGGGTCGGTGCCGGGCTCCGGCGTGATCCCGCTCATTCGTGCAGCCCGCGCATGAGACCGACGAGATCGTCGGCGTGCTCTTCTTCGGTGGCGAGTATCGACGCCAGCATCCGCCGCGTCGTGGGTTCCAGCGCGGAGGCGTTTCCCTGTGGACCCGAACGTGATGTGGATTGCTTCATGATGCCCTCTTCGCGCCAGTGTTCGACGGCGCTTCGACAAGAGAAAGCGGCGCGTGCGACCCGCAGCGAGTCCCAGGACTCGGCCGGCGAGGCGCCGCGCCGCGCGCACTGCACACCGCGTGACGCTTTTCAGCGGCGATATGCGGTCACAGCGGCGGTCACAGCGGTTACTTGTTGCGTTCCGCGGCGCCCTGCACCTTCTCGCCGCCGCGTTCGATGTCCTTGCCGGCGCCTGCCATCGTATTACAGCCGGTCGCGAAAACCGCCATCAGGGCCACAGCCAGTAGAGTGCGAAACATGTAGATCTCCTTGAAATGATTTTTTGGGTTTAAAGCCCACACGCTTTTAGCAAGGGGCGTTCCTGCTCGCGGCTTCTGGTATGACAATTGCAGATCGCGGTAAAGGCGAATACGCGCGTTCATGCTGCCGCGAGGAGAGATCGATGACGGTGCTGGTGGTCGTGCTGGTACTGGTTCTGATTGGTGCGTTGCCCGTTTATCCCTACAGCCGCGAGTGGGGCTACTATCCCAGCGGCATACTCACGATCGCCGTGGCAGCCGTCGCATTAACCCTGCTGTAACTCTTCGCGCTGCAAACCCCGGCGTCACGAAGCATGCTGGACGGGGACTTTGCGGGGCTCGCGGCGGTGGAGCGCGATGCGCACTTCGAGGACTCCGTTACGCAGCACGGCGCGGGCACTGTCGGGATCGATCCCGTCCGGAAGCGGGATGCGCCGCGTGAACGCGCCGTAATGCACTTCGGTGCGCCGATGGCCCGGATCGGTCGCGCGTTCATCCTGGCGGTCACCGCGTATGGTGAGATAACCCTCGTCGACTTCCACCTGCAGATTCGTTTCATCGACCCCGGGCACGTCGAGGCAGATCCGCACCTGATCGTCCTGCTCGCACACTTCGACGTCGGGGTTCCAGTGCAGCCCCGGCACCATGTGCGGCAGCTTTGCGATCGGCGTTCCGCGCCAGATGTCGCCCCACAGCCGATCCACCTGGCGCGACACCGTGCGCATCAGCGCGAATGGATACTCGGCCGGGCGGCTGAAAGCCGAGCGCGCGACATTGCGCCATTCGGACGCGAATCCACGCGCATCCGGGCTCGCGTGGCGAGCGCTCGTCGGACGCGCGCCGGACATGCCGTGCGACACGTGGATTTCGCGGGATTGAAGCACGCGCTTGAAAGCCTGCAGCGCGTCGTGGATCAAGCTCGGAGGCGGCGATTCGACGTCGGGCTGAACGCTTTCGGCGTGCACGCCCACCGCGCTGCGGGCAGGACCGATCGGCTCCGCCGTGACCGCCCCGGTCCACCCGCCGTCGACGGTTCGCCACTCGACCCGCCGCAGCTCGGGATGCCGCGTCAGCTGCAAGTCGACTTGCCGCGGCGACTCCGCCGCGCCAAAGATCACCCGGTACAGATCCGGCGACAGGCTCGTGACGCCGGTGACGCCCGGCATCTTCTGCAGGATGTCGGCGGGCGCGCTCACGGCGTCGTACACCGCAGACGCGGGCTGGTCGACTTCGAATCGGTGCTGGACGGTTCCCATTGCTGCTCTTCGTGTATGGATTGAAGGGTCACGCTACGCTGCGCTGCGAGCAAAGCGCGTGCCGCCGCGGCGCTTCGACGCGCACGGACCCGGCGGCGGTCGAACGCCGCGCCTGCCGCGCTGCCCGTGCGGCTACAATGCGTATCGGTTTTTGCACCCACGGGAAGCGTATGCACATACTCGTTTGCGGCGGCGCCGGTTACATCGGGTCGCACATGGTCAAGCTGCTGCTCGCGCGCGGCCACGACGTCACAGTTTTCGACAACCTCTCGACCGGGCATCGCTCGGCGGTCCTCGGCGGCACCTTCGAATGCGGCGATCTCGGCGACCCCGCGGCGATCGACCGCGTGCTCGGCGGCGCGAAGTTCGACGCGGTCATGCACTTCGCCGCGTTCATCCGCGTCGAGGAGTCGGTCGCGCAGCCGGGAAAATACTTCCGCAACAATTTTTCCAACGCGATCAACCTGCTCGACGCGATGGCGAAGCACTCGGTGCGGCGCTTCATCTTCTCGTCGACCGCGGCAGTGTACGGCGAGCCGCGCTACGTTCCGGTCGATGAAAAGCATCCGCGCGAGCCGATCAACCCGTACGGCCTGTCGAAGCGAATGGTCGAGGACGCGCTTCCCGATTACGCGAGCGCCTACGGGCTGCAGTCGGTGCCGCTGCGCTACTTCAACGCGGCGGGCGCCGATCCCGACGGCGAGCTCGGGCCGCGCCACAACCCGCTCACCCACCTGATCCCTCTCGTGCTGCGCGCGGCCGCGGGCGTCAATCCGAACGTCAAGGTCTTCGGGCGCGACTACCCCACGCCCGACGGCACCGCGGTGCGCGACTACATCCACGTCGTGGATCTGTGCGAAGCGCATCTCGCCGCGATCGATTACCTCGTCAAAGGCGGGCAGACGCGAGCGTTCAACCTCGGCGTCGGGCGCGGCTTCAGCGTCCAGCAGGTCATCGACTCGGTGAAGCGTGTGACCGGCCGCGACTTCGAAGTGATCACCGAAGGCCGCAGGGCCGGCGACCCTTCCGAGCTCATCGCCGACCCGTCGCTCGCCAACAGCGTGTTCGGGTGGAAAGCGCGTTACGTGAACATCGACGACATCGTCGCCCACAATTGGGCGTGGCAGCTGAAGACGATGGCGGAGACCGCGCCGGCGAAGTAGCCGCGACGCGTGCGCGAGGCTCCGTTCGCATTCGACCTCCTGCTGACAAAACAAAGCCCCGCGCCGGAGGGCGCGGGGCCTGTGTCCTTACTGTCGTGAGCGGGCGCGGGCGCTTAAAGGAACCTGCGGTACCACGAGCTTTCGCTGCGCTCGCCGCCGAGCATCAGGCCTGCGACGAGGCCGATCACCGCCCCGACGCTCGCGGCATAGATGATCGCCTGGAAAGGCCGCTCCTGGATGTAGCCTTCGGCGCCCTGGAGCACCTCGGTCGAGCGCTGCTGGACGCTGTCGCGAACCGCGGCGAGGCGACTGCGCGAAGCCTCCATCGCGTCCTGAATCGAGCCGCCGGGGTTGCCGATTGCGTTGCCGCCGGATTGGGTGTCGTTCGCTTCGCCTTGCATAGGTGCCTCCTTGAGTGTTGTTGCCTGTTTGCGATTGGGATTAGCATCGAGCGTGCCCGCACCGCAGCACCGGCGTGCAAGAACGCGGACGGCGCGGCGAATCGCGGGCGACAATCGCCGGCATGCCCGCTGCATTAAACCCCGACTTTCAACGACCGACAAACCGAAGACGTCATTCATGGAAAACCCCCTGCTCTCGCTGCACACGCTCGACCAGCGCATCTGGCTCGACAACCTTTCCCGCACCCTGTTGAAGGAAGGCGTGCTCGCCCGCCTGATCACGGAGGATGGGCTGGCCGGCGTCACGTCGAACCCGACCATATTCTTCAAGGCGATCAGCGAAAGCCCGCACTACCGCGACGAGCTCGCCGCGCTCGAGTCGGACGCGCGTCTCACGGCGGAGCGCCGTTACGAGACGCTCGCGATCCGCGACATACGGGACGCGTGCGACCTGTTTCATCCGCTGTACGTGCGCACCGACGGTGAAGACGGCTACGTGAGTCTCGAGGTGTCGCCGGCGCTGGCGTACGACGCCGAAGCGACGGTCGCCGCCGGGCTGCGCCTCAAAGCCGAAGTGAACCGCCCCAACCTGCTCATCAAAGTCCCTGCGACCAAACCGGGTCTGCTGGCGATCGAGCAGCTCATCGGCCAGGGCTGCTCGGTGAACGTGACTCTGATGTTCTCGCTCGACCACGTGCGCGACGTGTCGGCCGCGTACATGCGCGGCATGGAGCAGTGGGTCGCACGCAGCGGCGCCGATCCGCGTCCGGTGAAATCGGTGGCGAGCCTATTCCTGAGCCGCGTCGACACCCTCGTCGACCAGCGCCTCGATGCGCTCGGCGGCGACGCGCGGAGCTTGCAAGGCCGCGCCGCCATCGCGCTCGCGAAGCTCGCCTACGAAGAATACAAGCAGGTCTTCGGCGGCCCGCTGTTCGCGCCGCTCGCGGCCAAAGGGGTGCGCAGGCAGTACCTGCTGTGGGCGAGCACCGGCACCAAGAACCCCGCTTACAGCGACGTCATGTACGTCGAGTCGCTGATCGGCCGCGAAACGATCAACACCCTGCCCGACGCCACGCTGCAGGCGTTCAGGGACCACGGACACGCAGCACCTACGCTCGAGACCGGCCTCGACGACGCGCGGCAGGTGTTCGCCGACCTCGCGCGCCACGGCATCCTGATGGGAGAAGTCGGCGACGAGCTCCAGGCGCAGGGCGTAAAACTCTTCCAGGACTCGTTCAGCGACTTGCTCACGCTCGTCGACAAGCGCTGACCCGTTGTGTAGCGCAGGCGCCAGGTCGGGCGTGAGGTGTGAGGCGTGAGGCGTGAGGAGCGACGCAGGCGAGGCGCCTGCGCTACCGACGCAGTGTCGTCAGGTGCAGGGAAACCACGAGCGCAGCGAATCGCTGAACACTTCGCCTTTGCGCACGACGCGGCCCGCGAGGACGTGCTCGAACCTGCCGGCGTCGTCGATGCGCACGCGGATCGAATCGCCTTCGCGCGCGACCACCGTCGCGCGGATCAGGTCTTCGATCGCGACCCCCAC
>JAQGNC010000627.1 GCA_028292065.1 Betaproteobacteria bacterium | reverse complement strand
GTCATGTCGATCACGAACGAGCGGTCGATCTTCAGCGTGTCGACCGGCAGTTTGGCGAGATAGCTGAGCGACGAGAAACCCGTGCCGAAATCGTCGATGGCGATCGTCACGCCCATGGCGCGGATCGCGTGCAGGCTCGCGATGTTGTGCTTGACGTCCGCCATGATGACACTCTCGGTGATCTCGAGCTCGAGTCCCGCGGGCCCGCGTGAGTCAACACCGATAACCTGCTCGAGTTCCGCGATGAAGCGAGTATTGCGCAGTTGCAGCGGGGAAACGTTGACCGCGATGCGCACCGCAGCCAGACCCGCCGCCCGCCAGCGCACATAGTCTGCGATGGCTTTGCGCAGCGCCCAGCGCCCGACTTCGTAGATCAATCCGGTCTCTTCCAGCACGGGGATGAACCGCGCCGGGGGCACCAGACCGGTCCGCGGATCGTTCCAGCGGATCAGCGCCTCGGCGCTGGTGACGAGGCCGGTCGCAAGATTGATCTTCGGCTGGTAGTGAAGCACGTACTCTTCGTTGTCGAGCGCCTGGCGCAGTTGATTTTCCAGCGTGAGCTTGCCGGCAACGGCTTCGGTCATCTGCTGCGTGTAGAACAGATATCGTTCCCCACGCGCCTTCGCCTTTTTGAGCGCGGCCTCCGCATTCCTGAACAGGGTGTCGGCGTCGGCGCCATCATCCGGGAATAGCGCGACGCCGACCTTGGTGGCAATGCGGAACACGCTGTCGTTCAGGCGGAACGGATGATCCAGGAATGCCGCCATCTGTTTTTCGAGAAGCCGGGCCACGCCGCGTTCCTCCTTTACTTGCGGCATCACCACGGCGAAATGATCCGCACCCACTCGCGCCAGCAGGTTGGCGTCTCCCACGGTACGGGTGAGCCACTCCGCCACCTGCTTCAGCAGCGCGTCGCCGGCGGATTGGCCGAGGCTGTCGTTGATGTTCTTGAAGCGCTCCAGATCGATCTGATACAGGGCGAGCTTGTGCCCGCCGCTCGACGCGCCGCGCATGTACTGCGCCACCCGCTCGAGAAACAGGCTGCGGTTTGCAAGCCCGGTGAGCACGTCGTAGTAGGAAAGGTAGTTCAGCTTCTTCTGCTTCTCGATCCCCTGCAGCGCGAAGGAGACATCCGCGGCCACTTCATCGAGGAGCGCGAGCTCTTCTTCGTCGAAGAATCCGTGTCCCTGCGCGAAGAGCACGATCATCGCCACGACCAGGTCGTTCACGATCAGCGGCAGGCATAGCGCCGAACCGCAGCCCTTCTGCAAAGCTTCCTGCCGCAGCCGGCTTTCGGACACTTCGGATGCGATATGGTTGCGTACCGTGGGCTTCCCGTTCCGAATGGTCTCTGCGAGGATGCCTCCGGCGCCCTTGATGCTGTCCCAGGTGATCGACCCCGCCGTGTCCGCAGAGAATCCCGTCCAGGTCACCGTCTCCACGCGCTCCGCGCCCTGATCGATCTCGCCGATCCACACCAGCTCGAACTTCCCGTGCTCGTGCACGATGCGGCACGTCTGCTCGAGCAATAGCCTGCGGTCGTGGATACGCACGATGGCGGCATTGATCTCGCTCGATACCGCCCGGATGCGGGAGAGCTTGTCGACTTTATGCTGCGTGTGGATATTCTCGACTGCAAACGAGATATTCCGCGCCAACCCGGTCAGCAGCTCGACCTCTTCGGCGTCGAAAAAGTTCGCCTCTTTTGCATACATGGTGAGAGTTCCCACGATCGTCTCGGCCTCGAACAGAGGCAGCGTGATTTTCGATCGGAAACCGGTTCTCAGGAGTTCGCTCTCGCGCGGCCCGTGAAGAGAATCGGCGCTGATGTCGTTGTTGAAAACCGGCCGCCGCTCGCGGATCGCACGTCCCACAGCGCCTTGTCCGCGAGGCGGCTCGTCCCGGGTACAAACGGGATCTCTCGTGAGCTCCTCTGCGCAGTGACCCGCGCGCGCGACGGCCGTCACCTCCTGCGTCCGGGGATCGAACGTACCGATCCAGGCCATGGCGAACTTGCCTTGCTCGATCGCGATCCTGCACGCTTCGTCGAACAGTTCCTGACGATCGCGAACGCGCACGATGAGCGAACCGATTCCGCTCAGGACCGCATAGACCCGGTTGAGGCGCTGGATCTTCGCCTCCGCCTCCCTGCGCTCGGTGATGTCTTCGCCGATGCTCGCGGTTCCGATCACGTCGCCGCCGCCCGAGCGCAGCACCGAATTGTTCCAGCGCACCAGCCGCCGCTCGCCCGTGCGCGTCAGGATCTCGTTATCGTGATGCCAGGCTTCCGGCCCGTCGGCGAGCAGCGACGCGAAGACGTCTCTCGCGTGTTTGTCATCGGCCGGTATGAAAAGCTCGAACCAGTTGCGCCCGATGACTTCCTCGCGCAGCCAGCCCGTCAGGCGAAGCAGATACTCGTTGCAATAGGTGATTCGCGCTTCGCGGTCGAGCATCAGCGAAACCAGCTCGACATTACCGAGCAGGTCGCTGAAACGCCGCTCGCTTTCGCGCAGATCGTCCCCGGCCTTGCGACTCTGCGTGATGTCCGCCGCGAGGCCGGCGATGCGATAGACCTCGCCGTCATCGCCGAGCACGGGGAAGGCGCGGTCGCGTATCCATCGAATGTCGCCGTCGCGCCGAATGATGCGGTATTCCTCGGCGTACTTGCCGCTGGCTTGCGCGGTTTTCGCCGCTGCGAGCACGCGCTCGCGATCCTCGGGATGGATGGCATCGCTCC
>JAQGNC010000046.1 GCA_028292065.1 Betaproteobacteria bacterium | reverse complement strand
AAACCGGGGTCTGACCCCAAGAAGCCGGGGTCAGACCCCACCCAACGCTGGGGGTCTGACCCCGGTTTAAATCAGGCAGCTGGGGGGTCTCACCCCGGTTTAAATCAAGGAAAAGCATGGCTGAAGGACTTTCGATCCGATCGCGCAGTTTTATCGGCCAGGTGTGGCAGCTCGCGGCG
This sequence comes from Betaproteobacteria bacterium, assembly GCA_028292065.1. Classification (GTDB taxonomy): domain Bacteria; phylum Pseudomonadota; class Gammaproteobacteria; order Burkholderiales; family SG8-41; genus JAQGMV01. Next base: position 7,722 of record JAQGNC010000046.1, on the reverse strand, counting down.
CCGTATTGGCGCTCCGAAGAAAAAGGCCGAGCGTGGGCGCTGCTCGCCGCGATCGTCGCGATGACGCTCGGAATCGTGTACATGCTCGTGCTGCTCAACGACTGGAACCGCGCGTTCTTCAACGCGCTCGAGAACAAGAACGCCGAGGATTTCTTCGTGCTCCTCACGTACTTCTGTTTTCTAGCGGCGGTGTTCATCGTCCTTTCGATCTACCGCACGTACCTGCAGCAGATGCTCGAAGTACGCTGGCGGATCTGGCTTTCGAAGGAGTATCTGTCCGAGTGGCTGGGCAACCGCGTCTATTACCGCCTCGAGCTCGACCCCCTCGGCACCGACAACCCCGACCAGCGTATCGCCGAGGACGTGCGGCTCTTCACCAGCGGCACGCTCTCGCTCACGCTCGGGCTGCTGCGCGAAACGGTGACGCTGGTGTCTTTCGTCGCGCTGCTGTGGGCGGTGTCGGGGCCGCTCGACTTCAGTCTGTTCGGCCGCGAGGTGAGCATTCCCGCGTACATGGTATGGGCGGCGCTCATCTATGCGGTCGTCGGCAGCGTGATCACCTACTATGTCGGGCGTCCGCTGATACGGCTCAACTTCCAGCAGGAACGTTTCGAAGCCGACTTTCGCTTCAGCCTGGTGCGCATGCGCGAATACGCCGAAGGGGTGGCGCTCTACCGCGGCGAAGCCGCCGAGCACCGCGGACTCCTGTCGCGGCTCGAGCGCATTCGCGAGAACTGGTATGCGCTGATGTATTACACCAAGCGTCTCGGCGCGCTCACGATCGGCTACAGCCAGGTCGCCACGGTCTTTCCGTTCTTCGTCGCGGGCCATCGCTATTTCTCGGGCGCGGTGACGCTCGGCGGGCTCACGCAGATCGCGAACGCTTTCGGCCAGGTGCAAAGCTCGCTGTCGTGGTTCGTCGACAGTTACACCTCGCTCGCCAACTGGAAAGCGAGCGTCGACCGCCTGCTCACTTTCCATCACGCGGTCGAGGCCGCTACTGCGGATGCACAGGCGAAAAGCGGCGAGCGCGTTGCGGCGCCTGCGGGAAGCGCGCTGCATGCCGACATCGACGAGCTCGCGCTGCCGGGCAGGGAAGGCGCGGCGGCGCGCGTCATCCTCGCCGGCGCGGCGCTCGAGCTCGCGCCGCACGAGAAGGTGCTGATCACGGGTCCTTCGGGCAGCGGCAAGAGCACGCTGTTCCGCGTGCTCGCCGGCATCTGGCCTTTCGGGCGCGCGCGGGTGCGCGTTCCCGAAGGTGCGCGAATGATGTTCCTGCCGCAGAAGCCGTACATCCCGATCGGCACCCTGCGCGACGCGGTCACGTATCCCGGGACGTCGGGCGCTTTCGACGACGAGGACATCGCGCAAGCGCTCGAGTCGGTCGCGCTGGAAGCGCTCGCCGACCGCCTGGACGAATCGCGCAACTGGAGCATGACCCTCTCCGGCGGTGAGCAGCAGCGCCTCGCGGTCGCTCGCGCCCTGCTGCACCGTCCCGACTGGCTGTTCCTCGATGAGGCGACTTCAGCGCTCGACGAAGCCGGCGAGCGGCAGGTCTACGAGCTGCTGCGCGAGAGCCTGCCGGACGCGACGATCGTCAGCATCGCGCATCGGCCGGGGGTGGCGGGGTATCACGACCGGAAGGTTGCACTGGTGGCGACGGCGGGGGGAGTGGTGTTGGAGTGATCCCGGATCAAACCGGGGTCAGACCCCAATGAAGCCGGGGTCAGACCCCACCCTAATGCAGCATCCGCGGCATCGCCAGGGTGAACTCCGGGATCTGCGCGTCGAACTTCGTGCCGTCTTCCGCGAGCATGTGGTAGGTGCCGCGCATCGTGCCGACCGGGGTCGCGATGATCGCTCCGCTCGTGTACTGGAAAGCCTCGTCCGGGTTTAACAGCGGCTGTTCGCCGACCACGCCGTCGCCCCTGACTTCCTGCACCTGGCTGTCGGAGTCGGTGATGATCCAGTGGCGGCTGATGAGGCGCGCGGCGACGGTGCCGGTGTTGGTCACGGTGATGGTGTATGCGAAGGCGTAGCGGTTGCTCTCGGAGTCCGACTGGTCGGGGATGAAAGCGACTTTCGCTTGAACGGTGATCTTGTGTTTGGCGTCTGGCATGGCGCTATTGCATACGAATGTGCGCGATACGGCAAGCGCATCGCGGCGGGAAGAACGTCCCGCATGGTTGATAATCGCCGGTTACCGCCGACCTGCCGAGGATACGCATTTTGAACGACACGCCACGCGCCGCCGAAGTCAAAGCGCCGAAAGACCTTTCCTTCGCGGCTCTGCGGCACCCGGGCTTTCGCGCCTACTTCATCGTCTCCGCGGTGGCGATGATGGCCGACAGCATCGAGCACGTCATCAGCTACTGGATGATGTTCCAGAAGTTCCACTCGCAGACCCTCGGCGGCTTCGCAGTGGTCTCGCACTGGGTGCCTTTCCTGTTCTTCTCGGTCTACGCGGGCGCGCTCGCCGACCGCTTCGACCCGCGCCGCATCATCCAGCTCGGCATGCTGTGCTTCATCGTCGCCTCGCTCGGGTGGGGTTATTTCTTCGTCACCGACACGCTGCAGATGTGGCACGCGATGACGCTGCTCGTCATCCACGGTTTCGCGGGCGTGCTGTGGGGTCCCGCGAGCCAGTTGCTGATCCAGGACATCGTCGAGCCCGGGCAGTTGAGCAGCGCGGTGCGCCTGAGCGCGACCGCGCGCTGGCTGGGGCTCCTGATGGGCCCTGCGATCGGCAGCGTCATCATGCTCGCGCTCGGCCCGTCGGCCGGCATCCTCGTGAACGTGCTGTTCTACCTGCCTCTGCTGATCTGGCTGTGGAAAGCGCCGTTCTCGCGCGGGGCCAGGAAAGCCGTCGCGAGAAGCGCGGTGCGAGGGTTCGCCGACATCCGCGCGACGATGCGCGCGATCGCGGGCAACCGCACGATCGTCTCGATGACCCTGCTCGCGGGCGGCGCTTCGCTGTTCGTCGGCAACGCGTACCAGGCGCAGATGCCCGAATTCGCCGAGCACCTCGGGCACGGCGACGCGGGAGCGGGCTACGGCATGCTGCTCGCCGCCGACGCGGCAGGCGCGCTGATCGCGGGATTCGTGCTCGAAAGCCGCGGGCTGCTCAAGCCGCGGCCGCGCACCGCTTTCATCCTCGCGATGCTCTGGTGCTGCGCGATCGGGGGTTTTGCAGTCGCCGGAAGCTACCCGCTCGCTTTCGCGCTGCTGTTCGCCGCGGGGTTTCTCCAGCTTGCGTTCGCGGCGATGGGGCAGACGCTCGTGCAGATCGAGGCGCCCGTCGAGATCCGCGGGCGGGTGATCGGGCTCTACTCGATGTCGAGCCTCGGCTTGCGCGCGTTTTCCGGCGTCACCGTCGGGATCGTCGGGAGCATCATCGGCATACGCTGGTCGCTCGCGTTGAGCGCCATGGCGCTGCTCGCGATCACGGCGGGGCTGCTGGCGTTCACCGTGCGCGCGGCGCGCCGCTAACCCAGCGGTCCGGGGCTTTCGATCGCGAAACCCTGCACGTAGTCGACGCCGATCTCCTTCAACTTCACGCGCGCAGCCTCGTCCTCGATCGCCGGCGCGATCGTGCGCACGCCGATCTTGGCGCACGCGAGCACGATCGCGCGCGCTTTCGCGAGCTCGGACTTCTCACGCAGGATCGCGCCGACGATGCTGCTGTCGATCTTGACGAAATCGAACGGCAGCCGGCTGAACGGCGCGAACGAGACTTTGTGGCTGCCGAAGCGCTCGACGGTGAAGAGGCAGCCGAGCGGCTTGAGCTGCGCGATCAGCGCCTCGACGTCGGCCTCGTGCTCGGCCAGCGCGCGGTGACGCACTTCGAAGCACAGCCTGCCACCCCTCACATTCCAGTGGCGTAGTTGTGCCTCGACGTGTTGCGCGAAGGTGCGGTCGCACACCGTCGCATCGCTGAGGTTCACCGCATACAGTGGCATGCGCCACGTGTTGTCGGCCTCCTTCATCTCAGTCGCGGATTTCAGCAGCTTGCGGATCACCCAGCGATCGATCGCGGGCGCGAGGCCGTGGTGCTCGGCCACTTCGAGGAAACCCCCCGGAGGCAGCGCGTGCCGGCCGTCCCCGCGCAGCCGCAGCAGGATTTCGCGGAAAGCGGCGGGGCGGGTGTCCGGGGCCACAGCCTCGATCGGCTGTTCGAGCAGCAGGAACTGGTCCTCTTCGATCGCGTTGAGCAGGTATTCGCGCGGGTCTTCGTTCGCGGGGAGTTGCTGTTCCATCGCGTCGAGGTAAGTCGCCGCGCCGGAGGCATCCGCGCCGGCTGCTGGGTGCACGCGAGCGACGGGCGGCGCGAACACGAAGACGTAATAGCCGGCTGCGGCCTGAGCGCCGACCGGGTAGGGCAGCAGCTTGACCACCGCAGGGCGCACGCCGTCCGGGAAAGGCCATTGTGCCTCGAGCTCGGACGCCTCACCCACCAGCGCCGCGTGGCCGCGGCTTTCCATCATGCGATGCATCTCCTCGCCCACGAGCTCGTTCAGCGGCAGGTGCCGGATCTCGGTCGAGTCTTTGCCGCACCACTGTGCGAAAGCGAGATTGTGGTAACGGCAGCGCCCTTCGCGGTCGACGAAAAAAATCATCGGAGGCAACGCGTCGAGGACGGCGCCGAATCGCTGGTCGGCCATCTTCAACGCCTGCGCCGAACGCTCGGTGCACAAGACCTGCTCGGCGAGCAGTTCCTTGCTGCGCCGAAGCTGCGCGTCGCGCCGCACGAGGCGCCACTGGACCTTGATGTTCTGCGTCACGAGCGACAGCACGGCCGCGAAGAGCACCCCGCCCAGGAACGCGGTCCATTGGAGATCCGCCTGCGTGAAATAAATCGCGAAGATGAGCATCACGCTCAGCACGAGCACCGCGGCCGCGGTGAGGAAAGGCACGAGGTTGCGGCGGATCCACGTCAGCGCGCGCTGGACGGCGCCCGCCGGCGATCGCGGGGCGTGCTGCCGCGTGTCTGAAGTGTCGAAAACGGTAGCTGTCATATTCCACCCGATCGTGGCTTCGCATTCCGAAGCGATGAAGATGAAGCCAGTATGCGAGGCGGCACGCGCGTTCTGTAATGCGAAAATTCACATGCGCGCGCAAAATGTGACGGTCCGATTCGCGCGCAACGTGACCTTCGACACGAGTTGACGGGTTGCGAACCGCTCTCACGCCTGCCCGCCGCGATCGTTTTAGTGCGCGGTGCGGTGCACTGTAGCGGCTGCGCATTTCGCTCCGCGCGTCTTTCGGACACAATCCGGGTTCCTCGAAACACGATTGGGAGACAAATCATGGGCAAAAACATCGAGCTGACGGCGAGCGACGGCCACAAGTTTTCGGCGTACGTCGCCGAGCCTTCGGGCAAGCCGCGAGGCGCGCTGATCGTCGTCATGGAGATCTTCGGCGTCAACAGCCACATCAAGCGTGTGACCGACGAATACGCCGCGGACGGCTATCTGTGCATCGCGCCGGCGTTCTTCGACCGCGTCGAGCGCGGCCTCGACGTCGGCTACACGCCGCAAGACATCGAGAAGGCGCGCGGGCTCATGCAGAAGATGAATTTCGCCGACGCGCTCAAAGACGCCGAAGCCGCGAAGCAGCACGTCGCTTCCGCCGGCAAGACCGGCATCATCGGCTGGTGCTGGGGCGGGGCGCTGTCGTTCAAGGCGGCGTGCAATCTCGACGGCCTCGCGTGCGCCGTGGCGTACTACGGCGGCTCCATTCCTTCGATGATCGACGAGAAGCCGAAGTGCCCGGTGATGTTCCACTGGGGCGAGACCGACGCCTCGATCCCGCTCGACAAGGCGAAGGAAGTGGCCGCCGCGCACAAGGACCAGATCCACTACTTCTACCCGGGCGCCGGTCACGGCTTCAACTGCGAGCAGCGCGGATCGTACGACAAGAGCTCGGCCGATATCGCGCGCACGCGATCGCTCGAGTTTCTGCGCAAGCACATCGCTGGGGTCTGACCCCGGCTTCTTGGGGTCAGACCCCGGTTTGAATCGGGGGCAGCCTCGGATTCAAACCGGGGACAGACCCGCGTGAAACAAAACCAGCCAAAACCGGGGTCTGTCCCCTCGCTCTACCCGCCGCGGTAAGCTTCCGCCTCCGCTGCGGTGTCGGAGTACTCCTGGAAGCGCACCACGCCGCCATCGCGAATGGTGAACACGTGCACCCAGTCGCATTCGTACGGCTTGCCGGTGCGCTCGATCAGCCACTGGTAATGCCCGAGCACGACGACCTTGTCGCCTTGTGCGATGAATTCCCGCGGCTCGAACTGCCGGGCGGTCTGGTGTTCTCCCAGCGCCTGGAAGAACTGCGCCACGCCCTCGCGGCCGTGGAACGTACCCGCGACCGGGATCCCCGATCCGCCGGGGATCGTCCACTCGACTTCGGGTGCACACGCGTTCACGACGGCGGGAATGTCGCCGCGTCCGAAAGCCGCGTATGCGTCTTTGACGACCTGCACATTGTCCTGTTCAGCCATGATGACCCTCCAGAGGTGAGCGGCGCTGCGTGCGCTCGCCCTCACTATACGGCCGGGACCCGAGACCGGATGTGCCGAGCGGAAGATCGGGTGGGTCCACCGGCCGCAACGTAAGCACGAAAGGCGTTTCAGTGCGCCACGAGGTCGCCACGACGCCCCATGCCGGCGCCTCGCGACTGACCAACGGTGTTGTTGCGAGGAACGCAGTGGCCCTCAGACAACGCTCAGGACAGGCTGCGCGATCCCGAGACGCTCGCGAGCGGGCTCACTCCTCCTTGATCCCCGCGGCCTTGATCACCGCCATCCACTTCTCGGTCTCGAGCTTCATGAGCCTGCCGAACTCGGCGGGGCTCATCCGCGTGAAGACGCCGCCTTGCTCGTCGAGGCGCTTCTGCATATCGGGCGCTTCCATGATCGCGGTGCTTTCGTCGTGCATGCGGTCGATGATCGCGCGCGGCGTGGCGGGGGGCGCGAACATGCCCCACCAGATCGCGGTCTCGTAGCCGGGCACGCCGGCTTCGCTGATCGTGGGCGCGTCGGGGTAGCCTGAGCTGCGCTTAGCGCCGCCGACACCGAGCAGTCTCAAGCGGCCGCTGTTGACCTGCGGCGCCACCGAGACGAGCGACGTGATGATGAGCTGGGTGTTGCCCGCGATCACGTCGGCGATCGCCGGCCCCGCCCCCTTGAAAGGCACGTGCACCATGTTCACGCCGGCTTTCAACTTGAAGAGCTCGGTGTTCATGTGCGGAAAGCCGCCCACGCCCGACGAGGCGTAGTTGAGCTGCCCGGGCTTGGCTTTCGCGAGCGCGATCAGCTCTTTCACCGACTTGACCGGCAGCGCCGGGTGCACCACGAGCGCGCTGTCGCCGAAACCGAGCAGGGCGACCGGCGCGAAAGATTTGTCGAGATCGACGTTCGCTTTCGCGCGGTAGATGAGGTGACCGTACGCGGTCGAGGTCACCATGAACGTGTAGCCGTCGGGGCGCGCCGCGGTCGCGATCTGCATCCCCACGATGCCGCTCGCGCCGGCGCGGTTGTCGATGATGACCTGCTGCTTGAGGCGATTGGTGAGCTCGGCCGCGACCAGACGCCCGACGATGTCGGTGCTGCCGCCCGGCGGCCACGGGATGATCACCCGCACCGGTTTTTCGGGCCATGTCGCGGCGGCCGCGACGGACAGCATCGCCGCGGTGGCACCCAGAACTGCGAGGATCCTGAAT